>NZ_JBNCKR010000001.1:649821-721268 GCF_049841645.1 Micromonospora sp. DT43
TTTTGTTTCCCACCCCCCGTGGGTGTCCGCGGGGGGCGGCGCCCCCCCCCCCCCCCCCCCCCCACGGCCACGCTCAGCTCGCCTTGGCCAGCGACTCGAACTCGTCGTCGGTGAGCCGCACGTCGGCCGCGGCCACGTTCTCCTCCAGGTGCGCCACCGAGGACGTGCCGGGGATCGGCAGCATCACCGGCGAGCGGCGCAGCAGCCAGGCCAGCGCCAGCTGCGCGGGCGTCGCCCCGTGCCCGGTGGAGATCGCGTCCAGCGGGCCGCCCGGTCGGGCCAGCTCGCCGGTGGCGATCGGGAACCACGGGATGAACGCGAGGTCGTTGCGCTCGCAGTACTCCAGGACGTCCTCGGCGCTGCGGTTGGCGAGGTTGTACAGGTTCTGCACCGAGGCGATCGTGGTGATCGCGCGGGCCTGCTCGATCTGCTCGACGCTCACCTCGGACAGCCCGATGTGGCGGATCTTGCCCTCCTGCCGCAACAGGGCCAGCTCACCCAACTGGTCGGCCAGCGGCACCTGCGGGTCGATCCGGTGCAGCTGGTAGAGCGGGATGCTGTCCAGACCCAGGTGACGCAGGCTCAGCTCACACTGCTGACGCAGGTACTCCGGGCGGCCCACCGGACGCCAGTCGCCCGGGCCGGAGCGGGTCAGCCCCGCCTTGGTCGCGATGACCAGGTCGTCGGCGTACGGGTGCAGAGCCTCGCGGATCAGCATCTCGGACACGAACGGGCCGTACGAGTCGGCGGTGTCGATGAACGTCACGCCCAGCTCGACCGCCCGGCGCAGCACGCGCAGCGCCTCGGCCGGGTCCTTCGGATCACCCCAGACGCCCGGCCCGGTGATCTGCATCGCCCCGTAACCGAGCCGGTTGACGGTGACGTCGCCCCCGATCCGGTACGTGCCGGACGCCTTCGCGGGCTGCTTGCTGATGTCGGTCGCCATACGCGCATCCCCAATCGTCTTCGTCGCGGCGGGGGGAAGGACAACCCACCACCTCGTGATCATCCCCCGGAAAACGCCCGTCATGCCCCCACCGGGTCGACCGAGGACTTTGACACAGGCTCTGGCGTCCGTCCTGTCCGGTCTGCTACGCCTGATCCGAGTCGGCGCGGCCGGCCGGGGGAGGCGCGATGTGGCGACGGTTCAGACCCGACCCGGTCAGTCACCTGAAAGAGCGGCTGGACCGCTTCGAGGCCACCCGCGACCCCCGGGCGGTCCTCGACTCCGGCGCGATCCGCGACGCCGAGGCGGTCATCGACCTGGTGACCGCCACGCCCACGGACGGGCCGCTGCCCGAACGGGTCGCCGAGGGCGTGTTCCTCCTGGCCAGCCTGCACTGGTTCCGCTACCACCTGCTGCCCTCCGGGGAGGACGCCGACGACCTCGCCCAGGCGCTCGGGCTCACCGAGTTCCTGCTGCGCTTCGCCCCCGAGCGGGTCCCGCCGGCGATGCAGGCCCTGCTGCACGCCCATCGCTCGCCGGACGCCGGCGCCCCACCCGCAGGCGCGCCGGCCCGGCCCGGTCCACGCTCGGCCGGCCCGGGCGCGGACGCCGCCAGCGCCTACTACGTCGAGGCGGTCCTGCTGATGGCCGCCGCCGAGACCAGCCGCGACTACCGGGCGGCCGACCAGGCCGAATCGCTGCTGCGTCAGGCGCTTTCGGGTACGCCGCCGGGGGCACCGGAGCGGGTGCACTTCCTGTCCGCCCTCGGCAAGGTCCACCGCGACCAGTTTCAGCACCTCGGCCGGCGGCGGGCTCTCCCGGCGGCAGTCGCGGCACACCGGGAGAGCCTGGAGGCCACCGCGGTCGGGGACCCGGAACGTCCGGTGCGGTATTTCAACCTCGGCAACGTCCTGGGCGACACGTACGACGTCGACCGCGACCCGGCCGCGCTTGACGAGTCGATCACGTCGCTGCGCGACGCCGTCCGGGCCGCCGCCACGGGCACGCCGGTACGCACGATGGCGCGAATGAACCTCGGCCAGCGGCTGCGCGACAGGTGGCGGCTGCACGGGCGGCCGAGCGACCTCGACGAGGCGGTCGACGTCCTCGGCGCGGCCCGGGACAGCGACGACCCCCGCGTCGCCGCGCTGCGCGGCACCGCGCTCGCCGAGCGGTTCCTGCGCGACCGGACCCCGGCCGACCGGGATGCCGCCATCGAGGCGTACCGGTCGGCGCTGACCGGGTTCGGCGGGCTCGATCCGGAGCTGGCCGGCAGCGCCCAGGTCGGGCTCGCCGCTCTGCTTGCCGAACGGCACCAGGCCAATGGCGACCCGGTCGACCTCGACGCGGCGATCGACGCCTACCGGGCGACGCTCGGTGCCGGGCCAACCCCCAGCGGAACGGACCGCGACGAGCCGCGCCACGCCCTGGCCAGCCTGCTGGTGACCCGCTACGAGCGGCGGCGACGCCCCGACGACGTCACCGAGGCGGTACGGCTGCTGCGCGACGGCGTGGCCGCCGCCCCGAACCCCGAGAGGCGGGCGCGCCGGCTCGCCGACCTCGGCCACGCGCTCGCCGCCGGCCACGCCGACCTGGGCGGCGTGGGCGCGCTGCGCGCCGGTCGGGACGCGCTGACCGAGGCGGAACGGCTGTTGCCCCGTACCGACCCGCTGCGCCACCAGGTGCTCAACAGCCTCGGCAACACCCTGCGGGAACTCTCCGACCAGGCCGGGGAACCGGCGTTGCTGGAGCCGGCCGCGGTCGCGCTGCGGGCCGCCGTGGCCGCCGCCGCGCCGGACGCCACGCTCCTGCCCCGGTACCGCTCGAACCTCGGCCTGGTGCTGCAGGCGCTGTTCGCCTCGACCCAGCAGCTCGCGACCCTGACCGAGGCCGTCCAGGTGCTGGCGCAGGTGACCGACACCACCCCACCGGGTCACCCGGACCGGCTGCCGGCGCTTACCAACCACGGCGCCGCCCTGAACCGCCGGGTCGAGCTCTTCCTGGACGACGCGTTGCCCGTCGGCGGCCAGCCCGCCGAGCAGGTCGCGGCCGGCATCTCCCGGGACTCCGACGCCGCGGTGGCCGCGCTGCGCGAGGCCGCCGATCTGGCCGAACGGGAGGCCGGCCCGGTCGAGTACGCCCAGACGGTCGCCACCCTCGCCCTGGCCCACCTGCTGCGGCATCGACTGCGCGACGACCCGGCGGCACTGGACGAGGCGATCGACCTGTTGGAGCTGTTGAACGACAGGCCATCGGCCGGCATCGATCGGCACCGGATCCGCACGAACCTCGGCAGCGCGCTGCTGCTGCGGTTCCAGGCGGGACACGCCGAGGCCGACGCCGACGCCATGCTGGCCGCGTACCGGGGGGCCGTCGACGTGCTGGCCGACGAGCATCCCGCCCGCACCATGTGCCTGAACAACCTCGCCACCGCCCTCGAAGCGGTCGCCGACGCCTCGGCCGACGGGTCCGCGGCGTCGGCCGAGGCGACCGAGGCGCTGCGCCTCGCCGCCCAGGTGGAGGCCGCGCCGTCGTTGCTGCGCGCCAGGACTGCCGCGCGGTACGCGACACGCGCCGCCGCGGCCGGTGATCTGGCGGCGGCACTCGACGGGTACGCCGACACGATCGAGCTGATCGACCTGGTGGCCTGGCACGGCATGGACCACGACGACCAGGCCCGCCTGCTCGGGCTGTTCTCCGGGCTGGCCACCGACGCGGCGGCGGTCGCCATCGCCCTCGATCGGCCGGAGCGCGCTGTCGAGCTGCTGGAGTACGGCCGGGGCGTCCTGCTGACCCGGGCCCACGACGCGGGCGCCGACCTGGCCGCGCTGCGCGCACGGGCACCCCGGCTGGCCGCCCGGCTCGCCGAGGTGCAGGGCGCCCTCGACGACTTCGCCGTCCCCTCGGCCGGTGCGCTGTCACCTGTCGGCGTGGCCGGGCCCGCGCCGGAGCGGCGGTACGACCTCGCCGTACGCCGACGCGACCTGCTTACCGAGATCCGCGACCAGCCCGGGTTCGCCGACTTTCTCCGCCCGCCGCCGTTCGCCACGCTGGCCAAGGCCGCCGCGGGTGGTCCCGTGGTGCTTGTCAACGTGGCCGCCCGGCGCTGCGACGCGCTTGTCGTCGTCGACGGTCGGGTCGACCCGGTGCCCCTGCCCGACCTGACCCTTGCCGAGCTGGTCACCCGGACGGCGGCCTTCCTCACCGCGATCGCGGTGCTCACCGGCCCGGCGGCGGCGAACGCCTCCGAGTCGGAGACGCAGCGTCGCCATGAGGCGGCGCGGGCCACCGTCGGCGACACCCTGGACTGGCTGTGGCGGACGGTCGCGGCGCCGGTGCTCGACACGGCCCTGCCCCATCCGGCGCCCTCCGACCCGGACTGGCCACGTCTGTGGTGGTGCCCCACCGGGCTGCTCACCCTGCTGCCGTTGCACGCCGCCGCGCCGCTGGGCGGCGGCGAGGGGGTTCTGGACCGGGTGGTGCCGTCGTACACGGCCTCGTTGCGGGCGCTGACGCACGCTCGGCGCGGTGTGCCGGCCCGACCCGAACCGGTCGACTCGGCGCTTGTGGTCGGTATGCCGCAGACCCCGGGTCTGGCCGACCTGCCCGGCGTCGGGAGGGAGGAGAAGATCGTCCGCCGGCATGTGCCCCGGGTTCGTTCGCTGCTCGGCCCGGCGGCCACCCCGGCGGCGGTGCTGGCCGCGCTACCCGACCAGCCGGTCGTCCACCTGTGCTGCCACGGCACCCAGGAGCTGCACGCCCCGGCGTGGGGGCGGCTCGCGTTGGCCGGTGGCGCGCTGCACGTCAGGGACCTGTGGCGACCCGCCGGCAACCCGGCCGCGCTCGCCGTCCTCTCCGCCTGCGAGACGGTACGCGGCGGGGCGGCCCTGCCCGACGAGGCGCTCACCCTCGGCACCGCGTTCCAGCTCGCCGGTTTCCGGCAGGTCATCGGCGCGCTCTGGTCCATTTCGGACGCGTTGACCGTGCGGCTCTGCGCCGACGTGTACGACGGTCTGGCGGTTCCCGGCGGGATCGCACCCGACCGGGCGGCGGCGGCCCTGCACCGGGCGGTCCGCCGGCTCCGCGCCCGCATGCCCGACCTACCCGAGGTGTGGGCCGGCTACGCCCACCTCGGCCCCTGACGACCCGGCACAGCGGCGGGGCGAGGCGGACCCGATCATCCCCACCGCGGTGGGGCCAGTTGCGCGGAGCGACAGGTACCGCAGTCGTCGGCGTGCGACGCTGGGCGCGTGCCGGTGACGCCGGCTCGGGCGGCCGGCCCGGTGCGTGCCGGCGCGACGGCGGAGGGAGCACCATGGCGGGAACGCCGCAGGTCGACTTCGCGCTCGACACGTACGAGTGCATCGTGCTCTATCCCGGCGCGGCCGCACGGGCGCTGCCGCCGGAGACGGTGCAGCGGTTGCAGGCCGAGCACACCGAGCACATGCAGGCGTTGCAGCGCAGCGGGATCATCCTGGTCGCCGGCTCGGTGGACGGCCCGGCCCGTGAACCGGAGCCTCCGATCGGCTTCGGGCTGGCCCGCACGGGCAGCGTCGAGGACGTGCGCAGCGTGCTGGAGGCCGACCCGTCGGTGCAGGCCGGCCTCTACCGGGTGGACGTGCTGACCTTCCTCTGCCCGGCCGGCTCGTTGGAGTTTCCGCTGGTCAAGGCCGAGAGCTGACGGTCGGTTCAGCGACGGGTGTCGTGATGGTGACGGCGATCAGCCGTCCGCCGGTGCTACGGTCGCGCGCACCGAGGACCGCAGTCGGGGCGCACCCGGCGTCATCGGCCGGACCCGGTCGAGGAGACGCCATGAGCTCCGCCGCCACCCCCGATGTCGCGTCCGCCGCCGCGCGGCTGCGCGCCCTGCTCGGCGACCGCCTGCACGAGCCGGGCGAACCCGGTTTCGACACCGCCACCCGCCTGTGGAACGCCGCCGTCGACCGTGCCCCCGCCCTGGTCGCCCACTGCCTGGACGCCGACGAGGTGGCCGCGGCGATCCGCGTCGCCGCCCGGTGCCACCTGCCGGTGTCGGTTCGCTCCGGCGGCCACGACTGGGCCGGCCGGGCGCTGCGCGACGGTGGCCTGGTGCTCGACCTGACCGGCCTGCGCACGGTCCGGGTCGACGCGGACCGGGGCACGGTGACGGTGGCCGGCGGTGCCACCGCCGCCGACCTGCTCGCCGCCGCCGCCCCGGACGACCTGGTGGTGCCCACCGGTGTGGTCCGGGACGTGGGCATGGCCGGGCTGACCCTGGCCGGCGGGTACGGCCCGCTCTGCGGGCGGTTCGGCCTGGCCCTGGACAACCTGCTCGGCGCGGAGGTCGTCCTCCCCGACGGTCGTCGGGTCACCGCCGATCCGCGCCACGACGCCGAGTTGTACTGGGCGCTGCGCGGCGGCGGCGGGAACGTCGGCGTGGTCACCGAGCTGCGATACCGGGCGCACCGGCTGCCCGCCGTGCTCGCCGGCATGATCATGTTCGCGCTGGCCGAGGCGCCGGCCGTACTGCGCGGGTACGCGGCGCTGATCGCCGACGCCCCGGACGAGTTGACAGTGATGGCCGGTTTCCTGCCCGGCCCGGCAGGCGAACCGGTGGTCTTCGTCTGCCCCTTCTACAGCGGCCCGGACCTCGACGCCGGGCGGCCGTGGCTGGACCGGCTGCGGGCGCTGGGCACCCCGCTCGTCGACCAGGTCGACCCGCTGCCGTACGCGGACGCGTTGCGGATGTTCGACGGCGGAATGGTCGACGGAAACCACTATCTGCTGCGGACCCGCTGGCTGCCGTCCCCGCTCGCCGACGGCGCGGTGGACGCGCTTGTCGACGCCGCCCGGCAGGTCACCTCGCCGTTCTCCGCGCTGGCCCTGCACCACTTCCACGGCGCGGCCACCCGGGTCCGGCTCGGCGACACGGCGTTCGGGCTGCGCGCCGAGCACCTGCTGACCGAGATCATCGCGGCGTGGCCGCCGGGCGGGGACGTCTCGCCGCACCGCGCGTGGGCCGAGCGCACGTCGGCGGAGCTCGCCCCGCTGGCCCTGCCCGGGGGCTATCCGAACCTGCTCGCCCCGACCGAGACCGAACGGGTCCGGCTGGCGTACGGCGCGAACTGGGCGCGTCTGCGCCGGGCCAAGCGGCACTACGACCCTCGTGACCTGCTCACCGCCGTGCCCACTCTGCCCCCGTCGGGGCACCCGGAATGAGCCGGGGCCGGGAGCGCCCCGACACCGCCCGCCACGACAGGCGTACGATTCCCGGCGCGCGGTCGCCGTTGCCCGTCGCCACAACGTTCCCGGTGCGGTTCCGCCCGCCGGTCCGACGCGCACCGCGCGTTGTTGGACACCTGTTCCGCTGCCTGCAAGGGGTCGGCCCCGAGTCCGACCTGAAGGAGAGACTAGCCTGATGGGCGTGACACGCCGCGTGAAGATCGTCTGCACTCTTGGTCCCGCCACCTCGTCCCCGGAGCGCATCCGGGGCCTCGTCGAGGCCGGCATGAACGTGGCGAGGCTCAACTTCAGCCACGGCAGCCACGCCGACCACGAGGCGGTCTACCGACTGGTCCGGGAGGCGTCCGAGGCGGCCGGCAAGCCGGTAGCCGTCCTCGCCGACCTGCAGGGCCCCAAGATCCGGCTCGGCAAGTTCGCCGACGGCCCGCACGAGTGGCGCACCGGTGACTCCGTCGTGATCACCGGCGACGACGTCATCGGCACCAAGGAGCGGGTCTCCTGCACCTACACGAAGCTGCCGCACGAGGTGAAGCCCGGTGACCGGCTGCTGATCGACGACGGCCGCGTCGCCGTCGAGGTCACCGACGTCACCGGCAACGACATCCGCTGCCTGGTCACCGAGGGCGGCCCGGTCTCGAACAACAAGGGCGTGTCGCTGCCAAACGTGGCGGTCAGCGTGCCAGCCATGTCGGACAAGGACGCCGAGGACCTGCGCTTCTCCCTTGGGCTCGGCGTCGACTTGGTCGCCCTGTCCTTCGTGCGCTCCGCCGAGGACATCAAGCTCGTCCACAACATCATGGCCGAGGAGGGCGTGTACCGCCCGGTGCTGGCCAAGGTCGAGAAGCCGGAGGCCGTGGAGCACCTGGAGGCCATCGTGCTGGCCTTCGACGGTGTCATGGTCGCCCGCGGCGACCTCGGCGTGGAGATGCCGCTGGACGAGGTGCCGCTGGTGCAGAAGCGGGCCGTGCAGCTGTGCCGGGAGAACGCCAAGCCCGTCATCGTGGCCACCCAGATGCTCGACTCCATGATCGAGAACTCCCGTCCCACCCGGGCGGAGGCCTCCGACGTGGCCAACGCGGTGCTCGACGGCGCGGACGCGGTGATGCTCTCCGGCGAGACCAGCGTCGGCAAGTACCCGGTGCTGACCGTCAGCACCATGGCCAAGATCGTGACGACCACCGAGGCCGGCTCGATCGGCGTGCCCCGGCTGCAGCACGACCCGCGTACCCACGGCGGCGCGCTCACCGTGGCCGCCTCGTCGATCGCCCGGGCCATCAACGCCAAGGCGCTTGTCGCCTTCTCGCAGACCGGCGACACCGTCCGGCGGCTCTCTCGCCTGCACTGTGACCTGCCGCTGCTGGCGTTCACCCCGGTCCCCGAGGTGCGCGACCAGCTCGCCCTGACCTGGGGCGTGGAGACCTTCCTCATGCCGTTCGTGCAGCACACCGACGACATGTTCCGCCAGGTCGACCAGGCGCTGCTCGGTCTCGACCGGGCCAACCCCGGTGACTACGTGGTGATCGTGGCGGGCAGCCCGCCCGGCACCCCCGGCTCGACCAACACGCTGCGCGTACACCAGCTCGGCTCGCTGGTCGACGCGGCGTCGGCGCGGGCGCTGCAGTGAGCGACGGTCGGGTCGCGGTCGGCCAGGCAGCGGTCGACCAGCTGCTGGAAGTGCTGGACCTCGATCCGACCGGGGACATGACCTTCCGGGGGATGAGCCCCCCGGTCGGCCCACAACGGGTGTACGGCGGCCAGGTTGCCGGTCAGGCCCTGGTCGCCGCCGGCCGCACGGTGGACCCGGAGCGGTTCGTGCACTCGCTGCACGGCTACTTCGTCCGCCCCGGCGACCCGGTCGAGCCGATCGAGTACCAGGTGGAGAACATCCGCGACGGCCGGTCCTTCTCGGTGCGCCGGGCGGTCGCCCTCCAGCACGACAAGCCGATCTTCTTCATGTCGGCGTCCTTCCAGCGGACCGAGGAGGGGCTGGACCACCAGGCCCCCGCGCCGCTTGACGTGCCCGCTCCGCAGGACGTGCCGACGATGTCCGACCGGCTCTCCCGCTACCCCGAGCGGCTGGGCATCTGGGGGCAGATCCCTCGCCCGATCGACGTCCGCTACGTGGGGGAGCCCGGCTGGGTCCGCCCCGGCGACCGGCCGGCCGACCCGCACCAGCGGGTCTGGATGCGCATCGACGGCAAGCTGCCCGACGACCCGCTGCTGCACGCGTGCGCGCTCACGTACGCCTCGGACCTCACCCTGCTCGACTCGGTGCTCTCCGTGCACGGCGAGGTGTGGGGGCCGGGCGGTGTGGTCGGCGCGAGCCTGGACCACGCGCTGTGGTTCCACAGGCCGTTCCGCGCCGACGAGTGGTTCCTCTACGACTGCTGGAGCCCGTCGGCGTCCGGCGCGCGGGGTCTGGCCACCGGCCGGATGTTCACCACCGACGGCCGGCAGATCGCCAGCGCCGTCCAGGAGGGTCTGCTGCGCCGCGTCGGCGCCTGACCCGCCGGCCCCGTCACGCCTCGTGGATGGCCTCGCCGGCGATCTCGATCTGCACGGTCTTTCCCACCAGAACGCCGCCGCTCTCCAGCGCCACATTCCAGAGCAGGCCGTAGTCTTCCCGGTTGATCTCGGCCGTCGCGCTGAATCCGAAGATGTTCTGCCCGTACGGATCACGACGTGCGCCGCCGAAATTCACCTGAAGGTCCACCGCGCGGGTGATCCCCTTTACCGTCAACTCACCGGTGAGCACGAATCGACCGGGCTCGGACTGCGGCGGGGGATTGTGACTTCTGCCTCGTCCACCGAGTCGGTGGTTTCGCAGGCGGGCCCATTGGAAAATCGGGTCCTCGTTGGTCTGCCAGTTGATTCCCGTGCTTCGATATTCGAGCGTGGGATAACTCTCCACGTCGAGAAAGTCGGCGCTTTTCAGGTGGGTGTCCCGGTCGACGCTCCCGGTGGAGATGCTCGCCGCCTGGATGGTGGCGGTCACCCCGGAGCGCAGCGGATCCTCCGCCACGAAGATCTCCGCGGTCGCCTCGGCGAACTCGCCGCGGACGGGACTCACCATCATGTGGCGGGACAGGAAACCGATCCGCTTGTGCGCCTGATCGAGGCGGTAGGTGCCGGCGATCGGGATCGTCATGCCGTCCCAGGTGCGTGTGGCGACATCGGTCATCGTGGTGCCCTCCCCCCGGGTGGAACCGGGTTTTCATCAACGTCCTGCCCGAGCCCCCGTAACCGCTCCGGCAGTCATACTGCCCGCCCAGCATAAGGACGCTCCGAATCAGCTTTCCGGGCCCCACCGGGTCGTGGATCACGGCATCCGACGTTATTGGCTATTCGTCGATGCGTGACCGATCGGCCGAGGGTCGCCGACCCGGCCGGATGAGCTGCGGGCTAACCTTGCCGGCATGCGTCTCTCCGCCCGGGTCGATTACGCCCTCCGCGCGGCCGCCGAACTCGCCGCGACGGCCAGCGGCCCCGGGCAGGGGCGGCCGGTCACCGCCGACCAGATCGCGCGTGCGCAGGAGATCCCGCCGAAGTTCCTGGAGAGCATCCTGCTGCAACTGCGTCGGGGTGGCATCGTGCACGCCCAGCGCGGCCCGGAGGGCGGCTACTGGTTGGCTCGCCCGGCCGAGGAGATCTCCCTGGCAGAGGTGATCCGGGTGATCGACGGGCCGCTGGCGCACGTGCGGGGGCAGCGCCCCGAGCAGCTCGGCTACCACGGTCCGGCCCGTGCCCTGCAGGAGGTCTGGATCGCGCTGCGCGCCAGCGAGCGGGAGATCCTCGAACTGGTGAGCGTCGCCGACGTGGCCGCCGGCACGTTGCCGGCCCGGGTCACCGAGCTCGCCGCCGACCCGCGCGCCTGGATCTGACCCCGCTTCGGGACGGCCGACCCGCGCTGCGCTCCGCTCCCGGCGCTGACCTCGCCCCGCACCTGGTGCCGACCCGCCAGCGTCCCATCCACCGATCAGACCCTTGACCCAGGCCCCTCCGTGGCGCATTGTCGACCAAGTCGATAGGAGATACCGAAAAGTCAGGGGGCGCTCGTGCGCAAGCTGCTGGTTCTCGCTCTGGTCGGGCTCGCCGCGCAGCTGGTCGACGGCTCGCTCGGGATGGCATACGGGCTGACGTCGTCCACTCTGCTGCTGGTCGTCGGTGTCGCGCCTGCCGCCGCCTCGGCCTCGGTGCACCTGGCCGAGATCGGCACCACCTTCGCCGCCGGCGTGGCACATTGGCGGTTCGGCAACGTCGACTGGCGGGTGGTGTCCCGCATCGCGCTGCCCGGCGCGGTCGGCGCGTTCGCCGGCGCCACCCTGCTCAGCTCGATCTCGACCGAGTCGGCCGCGCCGTGGATGGCCGGCATCCTCTTCACGCTCGGCGCGTACCTGCTGGTCCGCTTCGCCCGACCGCTGCGTACCGACCGGATCGGCGGGCGGCTGCGCGGCCGCTTCCTCGGCCCGCTCGGCCTGGTCGCGGGCTTCGTCGACGCCACCGGCGGCGGAGGTTGGGGCCCGGTGGCCACCCCGGCGCTGCTGGTCTCCGGCCGCCTGGAGCCGCGCAAGGTGATCGGCTCGGTCGACACCGCCGAGTTCGTGGTGGCGGGCGCCGCCAGCGTCGGCTTCCTGATCGGGCTGGGCACCGAAGGGTTCCTGCTGCCCACCGTGCTCGCCCTGCTGATCGGTGGGCTCATCGCCGCTCCGCTGGCCGCCTGGCTGGTCCGCATCGTCCCGGCCCAACTGCTCGGCGCGGCGATCGGCGGCGTGATCGTGCTGTCCAACGCCCGCACCCTGATCCGCTCCGCCGAGCTGGACGGTCCGGTCCGCCCCGCGCTCTACGCCGTGCTGGCCGCCGGCTGGCTGGCCGCGCTGGTGTTCGCCGTGCGGGCCCTGCGTCGTACCCGCCGCGCCCGTGCCACAGTCGTGACCGCCACGGCGGCGACTACCGCCGCCGCGCCCGCTGCCGCCGGGCCGTTGACCAGCGCCGCCGAGTCGGACGCTGCCGATTCGAGCACCGCTGTTCCGGGCGCTGCCGACGACGCACGGGTCGGTCTCACCGCCGCCACACCGGCTGCCCGCTGACCCTGAGCACCTTCCCTGACAAGCGGTATACCTGTGAGTCATAAATATGACCCACAGGTATACCGCTCAACCGACTCCTCGGGCCCGTGGGCTAGCGCTCTGCTCTGACCGCCGGCCCCGTCACCCGCGACCGGCCGCCACCCGCGATCCTCCGCCGGACCGCGCCGACGCTGGCCGGCTGGCATACCGGTCGGGCCGGGCTCCGCTGGCGCTGCGGCGGACGATCGACGCCGGGTCGGCGATCCGGCGGCGTCGGTCGGCCGGGATGCCGCGCAAGCGGCGACCAGGGCTGAAGAGCGGCGACCAGGGCTGAAGAGCGGCAACCGCGAGGTCAGCGGGCGGACAGTTTGTCCGCGGCCTCGGCGAGCAGCGTCCAGGCCTCGTCGACGTGCGTCTCGCTGGTCTGCGGTGCGCCCACCGCCAGCCGCAGCACGTACCGGCCGTCCACCCGGGTGTGCGTCAGCAACACTCGCCCGGAGCCGTTCACCCGGGCCAGCAGCTCGGCGTTGGTGTCGTCGTCGGCGCGCAGCCGGAAGCAGACAAGCGAGAACGGGTGCGCCGCGGCCAGTTCGAACCGGTCGTCGGCACGGACCTGGTCAGCGAATCGGGCGGCCAGCGCCACCCCGGAGCGGATGTGTGCCCGCAGCCCCTCGGCGCCGTACCAGCGCAGCACGAACCACAGCTTCAGGGCCCGGAAGCGGCGGCCCAGCGGCACCTGCCAGTCCCGGTAGTCGATCACCGCCCCGGATTCGGAGGCGGCGTTGCGCAGGAACTCCGGGAGCACGGTCAGCGCCTCGATCAGCTCACCGCGGTCGGCCACCCAGAACGCGTCGCAGTCGAAGCCGGTGAGCAGCCACTTGTGCGGGTCGAAGCAGTAGGAGTCCGCGTACTCCAGGCCGGCGTGCGACCAGCGCAGCTCGGGGCAGACGGCGGCGGCGCCCGCGTACGCGGCGTCCACGTGCAGCCAGATCCCGTACTCGGCGCAGATCGCCCCGATCTCGGGCAGCGGGTCGACGGCGGTGGTGGAGGTGGTGCCGATGGTGGCGACCACGATGGCGGGCACGTCCCCGGCGGCCAGGTCCGCCTCGATGGCGGCGCGCAGCGCGTCCGGGCGCAGCGCCTGGGTGTCCGGGTCCACGTCGATCGACCGGATCCCGTCGGCGCCCAGCCCGGCGATCCGCACGGCCTTCTCGATCGAGGAGTGCCCGTGCACGGAGGCGTACGCGCGGTAGCGCCTGTCGATGCCTGTGGCGCGCCAGCGGCCCGCGCTGACGCGGTGCAGCGCGGCCAGGGTGGCCACCAGCGTCGCGGAGGAGGCCGAGTCCTGGATGACGCCACCACCGGCGCCGCTCGACCGGAAGCGCTGCGGCAGGTCGAGCAGCTCGGCCAGCCAGTCCATCATGACCGTCTCCAGCTCGGTGCAGGCCGGGCTGGTGGCCCAGAGCATGCCCTGCACGCCGAGACCGGAGCTGACCAGGTCGCCGAGCAGGCTCGGGCCGGAGGTGTTCGCGGGGAAGTAGCCGAAGAAGCCGGGGTGCTGCCAGTGGGTCAGTCCCGGTAGGACTATCGCGTCGAGGTCGGCGAGGACCGCCTCGACGGGCTCGCCGCCGGTGGTGGGCGGCGTGCTCGGCAGGGCCTCGGCCACCGTCCCGGGCGGGTCGGCGGGGGCGACCGGCCGCTGGTGCAGCGTCGTCCAGTAGTCGGCGATCCAGTCGACGACGGCGTGGCCGGCGCGGCGGAACTCGTCCGGGTCCATGTGCGGGGCGCTCATTCGTACGAGTTGATCAGGCATGCCGCCGCGAGGCAAGAGCCCCGCACCGTGACAGTCGTCGATATTGCGCAGCGGAAAGCGCTTGCCCTACGATGCGGCTGAGCCGGATCCGTGAGTTCCAGGGCGTTCACCCGACCAGATCGCCGTTCGTCGCCGTGGCGACGGACCCGTTCACCGTGCTTCCCGGGCAGGGCAGGTGGACCACAGCGGTCATCACCGGATCCTCCGGAGGCAGTTCATGCACCCGTCCAGACAACGGCTGACCCTGCTGGCCGCGTCGACGGCCGCCGCCGTCGTGGCAGGCACCGTCGGCGCGGTCGTCGCCTCGGCCGCCGCCGTCGGCTGTCGCGTCGACTACCAGGTCACCAACTCGTGGCAGGGCGGCTTCGGCGCCAACGTCACCATCACCAACCTCGGCGAGCAGGTCAACGGCTGGGCCCTCACCTGGTCGTACGCCGCGGGCCAGCAGGTCGCGCAGGCGTGGAACGCCACAGTCACCCAGTCCGGTGCCCAGGTGACCGCGCGCAACGTCGACTACAACGGCACCCTCGCCACCTTTGGCACCGCCTCGTTCGGGTTCAACGCCTCGTGGACGAGCAGCAACCCGGCGCCGGCCAGCTTCGCGCTCAACGGCGTCACCTGCACCGGGGCGCCGGCCACCGACGGCCCGACCACAGCGCCGCCGACCACAGCGCCGCCGACGACCACGCCGCCGCCGACGACGCCACCGCCGACCACGCCACCGCCGACGACGCCGCCGGCCGGGGCGAAGCAGATGGAGGACCTGGACCGAGGGTTGATCAGCGTCCGCTCCGGCAGCGGCAACCTGGTGTCCTGGCGGCTGCTCGGCACCGAGACCTCGGGCGTCTCGTTCAACCTCTACCGCGGCTCGACCAGGGTCAACGCCAACCCGATCACCGGTGCCACCTCCTATCTCGACAGCGGCGCGGCGGCCGGTTCGGCGTACACCGTGCGGGCCGTGGTGGGCGGCGCCGAGCAGGCGGCGTCCGCTCCCGCCCTGCAGTTCGCCAACGGCTACCTGGACGTGCCGTTGCAGGTGCCGGCCGGCGGGACCACCCCCAGCGGCGAGAGCTACACCTACAGCGCCAACGACGCCTCCGTCGGTGACCTCAACGGCGACGGCACCTACGAGATCGTGCTCAAGTGGGATCCGTCGAACGCCAAGGACAACTCGCAGTCCGGCTACACCGGCAACGTCTACGTCGACGCGTACACCCTGACCGGCACCCGGTTGTGGCGGATCGACCTGGGCCGCAACATCCGCGCCGGCGCCCACTACACCCAGTTCCAGGTGTACGACTACGACGGCGACGGCCGCGCCGAGGTGGCCATGAAGACCGCCGACGGCACCCGCTCCGGCACCGGCCAGCTCATCGGCTCGTCGTCGGCGGACTACCGCAACTCCGGCGGCTACGTGCTCTCCGGCCCGGAGTACCTGACCATGTTCAACGGCCAGACCGGCGCGATCCTCTCCACAGTCACCTACGACCCGCCGCGCGGCACCGTGTCGTCCTGGGGCGACTCGTACGGCAACCGGGTGGACCGGTTCCTCGCCGGCACCGCCTACCTGGACGGGCAGCGCCCGTCGCTGATCATGGCCCGGGGCTACTACACCCGCGCGGTGATCGCGGCCTGGGACTTCCGCAACGGCACGCTTACCAAGCGCTGGACGTTCGACTCGAACTCGTCAGGCAACGGCGCCGCCGCAGGCCAGGGCAACCACCAGCTCTCCGTGGCCGACGTCGACGCCGACGGCCGCCAGGAGATCGTCTACGGCGCCGCCACCATCGACGACAACGGTCGGTTGCTCTACTCGACGGGCAACGGGCACGGCGACGCCATGCACGTCGGGGACCTCGACCCCGGTCGGCCCGGCCTGGAGGTGTTCAAGGTCGACGAGGACGCGAGCAAGCCCAGCTCCTGGTTCGCGGACGCCCGTACCGGTCAGATCCTGTGGTCCACGCCGGCTTCCGGCGACAACGGCCGGGGCGTCTCGGCGGACATCTGGGCGGGCAGCCCCGGTGCGGAGTCGTGGTCGGCGTCGGTCTCCGGCCTGGCCAACACCCGCGGGCAGAACGTGGGGCGCAAGCCGTCGTCGACGAACTTCCTGGCCTGGTGGGACGGCGACCCGGTCCGCGAGCTGCTGGACGGCACGAAGATCGACAAGTACGGCACCGGCGGCGAGACCCGGCTGCTCACCGGCGACCAGGTGGCGTCCAACAACGGCACCAAGTCCACGCCGGCGCTCTCCGGGGACATCCTCGGCGACTGGCGGGAGGAGGTGATCTGGCGGACCACCGACAGTCGGGCCCTGCGCATCTACAGCACGCCCACCCCGACCAGCACCCGGATCCACACCCTCATGCACGACCCGCAGTACCGCGTGGCGATCGCGTGGCAGAACACCGCCTACAACCAGCCGCCACACCCGGGGTTCTTCATCGGCGACGGAATGAGCAGCCCACCGACTCCGAACATCTACCTACGCTGATCTAACTCTGGCGGTCCTGATCGGGTTCGCCTAAGGTGGCAGGCACCGGGCCGCAGCCGCGGAATCCGCACAGCTCCGGCCCGGTGCTCCACACCGCGGCATTCCCGACCCGTCCCGACCGGGGATGCCGTACCACCACCGGCACCAACATTAGGCACCGTCGGGGTCGTGGGGGTGACGCTGACGTGAAGATCGTGTTTCACGCGTCCCGACGCAGACCCCCCGCCACCTGCTCGGCGATCAATTCGTACGACCGCACCCGGTCGGCGACGTCGTAGACCAGGGTGGTGAGCATCAACTCGTCCGCGCCGGTGCGCTCCTGCAACTCGGTCAGCTGCCGGCGCACCGTCTCCGGCGAGCCCAGCGCCTGACCGTCGCGCCGCTGCAACACGAACTCCCGCTCGATCTCCGTGTACGGGTACGCCGCCGCCTCGTCGGGCGTCGACAGCGGCTCCGGTCGACCGGAGCGCAGCTTCAGAAACGACAGCGCGCTCGGCCCGGCCAGCCACTCGGCCCGCTCGTCGGTCTCGGCGCACACCGCGTTGACGGCCACCATCGCGTACGGCTTGTCCAGCCACTGCGACGGCCGGAAGTTCTGCCGGTACAGCGCCAACGCCGGCAGCGTGTTCGCCGAGCTGAAGTGGTGCGCGAAGGAGAACGGCAGACCCAGCAGGCCGGCCAGTTGGGCGCTGAAGCCGCTGGAACCGAGCAGCCACACCGCCGGCTGCTCACCCCGACCCGGGGTGGCGATGATCTGCCCCGACTTCTCCCCGCTGAAGTAGTTCATCAGGTCCGCCAGCTCGCGTGGGAAACCCTCCGCCGACAGGCCCTCCATGGTGCGCCGCAACGCCAGCGCGGTCACCTGGTCGGTGCCCGGCGCGCGTCCGATGCCCAGGTCGATCCGACCGGGGTGCAGCGCCTCCAGGGTGCCGAACTGCTCGGCCACCACCAGCGGCGCGTGGTTGGGCAGCATCACCCCGCCCGATCCGAGGCGGATCGTCGAGGTGTTCGCCGCCAGGTGCGCCAGCAGCACCGCAGGCGCGGAGCTGGCGATCGCCGGCATGTTGTGGTGCTCGGCCACCCAGAACCGGTGGTAGCCCAGCTCCTCGGTGCGCCGGGCCAGCTCGGTGGTGGCCTCCAGCGCCGCGCCGGCGGTGGTCCCCTTGGCGACCGGGGCAAGATCAAGAACAGACATCGGTACGGTGATCACACGCAATGCCAACTCTCCGACCTGCCCGTTCATTCCGACCGCCGCTCAGCCCACCCCGCGGGCTTGCGCTCAGCCCACCCCGCGGGCCTGCGCTCAGCCCACCCCGCGCGCCTGCTCGAAGATCAGGCTGGTCTGCGTGTGCTGCACCACCGGGTCGACCGCGAGGTGATCCAGCACGAAGTCCCGCAGCGCGTCCCCCGACGCCGCCCGCACGTGCAGCACGTAATCCTCCGCGCCGGCCACGTGGAACACCGACACCACCCCGGGCAGGCGCACCGATCGGGCCCGGAACGCGTCCACCGCCGCCCGCTCGTGCGCGGTCAACCGCACCGACACCAACGCCTGCAACGGCAGGCCCAGCGCGGCCGGGTCCACCTCGGCGTGGAAGCCGCGGATCGCCCCGCGCTCGCGCAACGCCCGCGTCCGCGTCAGACACGTCGACGGCGCCACCCCCACCCGCTCGGCGAGCGCGTTGTTCGGCAACCGGCCGTCCGCCGCCAGTTCGGCGAGGATCGCGCGGTCCACCTCGTCCAGGGCCGGATACGGCCGCACTTCGTTCGGCGCGGGGGGCATCCGACCATCCTTCACCGAATGTCTCAACGAAGCCAGCGCCCGGCCCAGAATTATCCACCAAGCCATTGCCCTGTCGGCACCGGATGTTCGACGCTACCGCCATGACGACGGTGGACACCCGGGCCGTACACGCCGGCCGCGACGACCTGCGCACGCTCGGCGTGCACGTACCACCGATCGACCTCTCCACCACCAACCCACTGCCCTCGGTCGACGACGGCGGCGACGCCTACGAGCAGCTCGCCACCGGCGGCACCCTCCCGGCCGACGGCAGCGCCGTCTACCAGCGGCTCTGGAACCCCACAGTCGCCCGCTTCGAAACCGCCCTCGCCGAACTGGAGGGCACCGCCCAGGCCGTCGCCTTCGCCAGCGGCATGGCCGCCCTCACCGCCACCCTCCTCGCCGCCACCCGCGACGGCCAGCGTCACATCGTCGCCGTCCGTCCCCTCTACGGCGGCACCGACCACGTCCTCGCCAGCGGCCTGCTCGGCACCACTGTCACCTGGGCCCACCCCGACCAGGTCGCCGACGCCATCCGCCCCGACACCGCGCTCGTCGTCATCGAGACGCCCGCCAACCCCACCCTCGACCTCGTCGACATCGCCGCCCTCGCCACCGCCGCCGGCGACGTACCAGTGCTCGTCGACAACACCGTCGCCACCCCCGTGCTCCAACAACCCGCCCGGCACGGCGCCACCCTCGTGCTGCACAGCGCCACCAAGAGCATCGGCGGGCACGGCGACGTCCTCGCCGGCGTCGTCGCCTGCGACGCCGACTGGGCCGTCCGACTACGTCAGGTCCGCGCCGTCACCGGCGCGATCCTGCACCCCCTCGGCGGCTACCTCCTGCACCGCGGCCTGCAGACCCTGCCGCTGCGGGTCCGCGCCCAGCAGGCCACCGCCGAGAAACTGGCCGGCTGGCTCGCCGGCCACCAGGCCGTACACCGGGTGCACCACCCCTCGGTGTACGACCCGGCGGCGCTTGTCGGCCGGCAGATGGCCGGCCCCGGCAGCCTGCTCGCCTTCGAGGTACGCGGCGGCGCGCCCGCAGCCGCCACCGTCGCCGCCGCCTGCCGGCTGATCACCCACGCCGTGTCCCTCGGCGGCGTGGACACCCTCATCCAGCACCCCGCCTCGCTCACCCACCGGCCCGTCGAGGGCGACGCGAAGCCCGACGGCGCGCTGCTGCGCCTCTCCGTCGGCCTGGAAGACCCCGACGACCTGCGCGCCGACCTGGCCCAGGCGCTCGACGCGATCGTCTGATCAGCGCAGTTCGCGGTTGCCCAGCACCCGGGTCGGCGCGCCCTCCCGGGCCACCCGCAGCATCGCCCGACCGATCCCGTCCGTCGTGGTGACCTGGTTGGGGAAGGCGCGCCGCAACACCGGGAACAGCGGACGGGTGACCGCGTATCCCACCCGGTACCACCGTGTCTTCGACACCACCCCGTACGTCGGCTGGATGAAACCGGGTCGCGCCGCGTACCCGTTGGGCAGCAGGTCGATGATCGCGTTCTCGGCACGCCCCTTGACCCGCGCCCACATCACGCGACCCCGCTCCGACGAGTCGGTCCCCACACCCGAGACGTAGATGAACGTGACAGGCGGGCTCACCTCGGCCAACAGCCGCGCCGCCGCCACCGGGTAGTCGAAGCTGATCCGGGTGTACGCCGCCTCGTCCAGACCCAGCGACGAGACCCCCAGGCAGTAGAAGCACGCGTCGACGCCTGTCAACTCCGCGCGGACCGCCTCCAGGTCACCCACGTCGGGCACCGTCAGCTCCCGTAGCTTCAGATCCTGCCGACCGGTCGGCCGCCGGCCGACGGTGACCACCTCCCGCACGTCCTCGGCGAGCAGGCACTCCCGCAGCACACCCTGGCCGACCATCCCGGTCGCACCGAAAATGACCACCCGCATCAGAACCCGCTCCTGTCGTCGATGCCGCCCCCGCCTGGCAGTCAGGCTCGCACGCGCGGCCTGGCCGCCGCTGTCCGCCAGCGCCGCGCTGACCGACATGGCGGCTGTCATCGGCGTGCGCAGCGGTCAGGACTTCGGGCCGACGTGCCGGTCGAGCGCGGCGACCGCGTCGCGTCGCGCCACCGACAGCGACCAGGAGAGGTTCATCCGCCACGGAATATCGAGCAGGTCCAGAGCCCACTGGCAGAGCCCCATGATGTCGGCCGACCTGTTCGAGAACATGTAGCGCGGGTAGACGTACTCCTTGCCACGCACCGTCACCCGGTTGGCGCATCGGCAGCCGTCGGAGTGGAACAGGCCGCGCAGGAAGTGGCCCGCGTGGCTCTCGACGATCGGTCGTTGCCAGTCGGTCAGGACGATCGGGCGCTCGTGCTTCTTGCCGGGCCCGTGCTGGGGGAGCAGGCACGTCCAGTGCTTTCCGCTGCTCTCGACCGAGATGCAGCCATGCTTGGGGATCCGCTGCACACGAGCGGCGAGCACCGCGAGCATGGCCGCCTCGCACGCGTCGACGAGATTCGGATAGACCGCCGTGCACGCGATCCGAAGCACCGGCACCTTCGGTGAGACGGCAAGGTGACCGTCGCCCAGGTAGAGACCGAGCAGGTAAGCGTAGGCGGCGGGGTCGGTCGGATCTTCGACATCGGGGAGGCAGCGGAAGCACCGTAGCTCCGAGCCGCGCTTCGCCGGCTCGGGGCGATCGACGCACCAGTGCCAGACCGTGGCGTACGGCAGGGAGAGCGTCCGCGCTACGGAGTGGATGTTGTGTCCGCGAGCGCGGAGAGCGTGGGCCTGTAAGCGCAGTTCAGGTGGGTGCACAGGAAAAGTTTGGAACAGCCGTACGACAAGTTTGGTGCCCCCGGTGGGATTCGAACCCACACTGTATGGATTTTGAAACCATTGTCTCTGCCATTGGACTACAGGGGCCGTCGGTTTCCCGGCCTGGATAGATTACCCACTACGCTGAGGGCGGTGACACCCGGCTGGGCGGGTGTCAGGTTCTAACTGGTGGGGGTAGGGCTGGTGGCCGAGATGCCGACGGATGCCGAGCGTAGGCGCGTACTGATCGCCGAGGACGAGGCGCTGATCCGGCTGGACCTCGCCGAGATGCTCGTCGAAGAGGGCTACGAGGTGGTGGGGGAGGCCGGCGACGGCGAGACCGCCGTGCGCCTCGCCGAGGAGTTGAAGCCCGACCTCGTCATCCTCGACATCAAGATGCCGATCATGGACGGGCTGGCCGCCGCCGAGCGGATCGCCGGCGCCCGGATCGCCCCCGTGATCATCCTGACCGCGTTCAGCCAGCGGGACCTGGTGGAGCGGGCGCGGGCGGCGGGCGCGATGGCGTACCTGGTGAAGCCCTTCCAGAAGAGTGACCTGGTCCCCGCGGTGGAGATCGCGCTGTCGCGCTACTCGGAGGTCGCGGCCCTGGAGGCCGAGGTCGCGAGCCTGACCGACCGCCTGGAGATCCGTAAGACGGTGGAGCGCGCCAAGGGCGCGCTGATGACGACGTACGGGATGACCGAACCGCAGGCGTTCAAGTGGATCCAGCGCACGGCGATGGACCACCGGATGACCATGAAGGAGGTCGCCGAGCGGATCCTCGCGGAGACCGCTGGCGGCGAGGTGGCGCAGCAGCCGAGCGTCTGAGCGCGTCTGCCCTGTTCGGGGGCACCGCGCAGGGCCGGTGGGTGGTTAGCATCGACGGGTGTCCGTCCGACGGGTGTTCGCGGTGTTCGGTCTCTTCGCGCTGCTGCTCGCCGGCTGTGACGCGCCGTCCGCGCCGAGCGCTGACCGGCCGTCCGCCGCCGCCGCGCCCGCGCTGCGGCCGGCGTGGCAGGCACTGACGGTGCCGGCGCCGCCGGGTGGGGCGGGTCGCCTGCTGGTGCGGGACGTGGCGGCTTGCGCCGGCCGGTGGTTCCTGGTCGGTGGTGTCGTGGACACGGCTGGCGACACGCGCCCGGCGGCCTGGACCAGCGTGGACGGTACGACGTGGACGGTGCTGCCGGTGCGGGCGGATTCGTTCTACGGCAAGCAGAACGTGCTGTCGTCGGTGGCGTGCCGCGACGGTCGGGCGGCGGTGATCGGCGCGAAGGTCGGCGGGGCGCACGGCAATCCGCGGGTGAGCACGTGGCGGCAGCTCGCCGACGGTGCGTTGGTCGAGGTGCAGGCGTCGTTCGAGACGTACGGCGGGCCGAAGGCGGTGAACGTGTCCCGCCTGGCGGCGGGTCCGTCGGGCTGGTTGATCGTGGGCAACCGTTCGGCGGGTGCGGCCTCCTGGGTGTCGTCGCCGGCGGCGGCGGAGTTCGCGCTTGTGGAGGGCGCGCCGGGGTTGGCGAGTGACGCCACGGGGGTGACCTGGGCGTTCGACGCGGCGGCGACGTCCTCGGGCTGGCTGGCGGTGGGTGGTCTGCTGCCGGCGGGTCGGATCGACCGGGACCCGGCGGTGTGGTCGTCGCCGGATGGGCGGTCGTGGCAGCGCACGGTGTTGCCGGGCGGTCCGGATTACGAGGAGTTGCAGCGGGTGGTGCTGGCCGGTGGGGTGCCGGTCGCGGTCGGGCTGCGGGGGGCGACGTTCGGCGCGTGGCGTCAGGAGGCGACGGGCTGGGTGGCGGCCGGGGCGTTCGGGCGGCGGTCGGGGGCGGGGGTGCCTCAGGTGGCGTCACTTGTGGCATCCGGGGATCGGATGTTCGCCGCGGTGACGGACGGTGCGCGTTACTCGGTGTGGGTGTCGGCGGATCGGGGCGGGTCGTGGCGGGAGGCCGCGATGCCACTCGATGTGGCGGCGAGTGCCGACCGGGATGTGGCGCTGGTGGCGGTGGGTGACCGGTGGTGGTTGGCGGTGGACGACGGGTCGCGGTCCGGGCTGTGGTGGGCGGGCGGGGTGGGTGCCTGAGGGGTGGTGTCCGGCGCTCCGGTGGCCTGGTGGCCCGACTGTCGGATTGTTTGCGCAGTTCAGGCCGTCTTTTCGATGGGATCCGCTGGTCCGGGTGGGTGTGGGGTTGCTCCGCCCGCGCGCGGACTTAAGGACCGATCGACGGATTCACCTGTTACGGGCATCGACAGGATTGCCCTCGTCTTCGTAACGGTTTCGCAGACCCCCCGTTCAGGCCTTCCGGGACGGTATGCGGTGTCGGTACGCTCCGCCATCACGAGCCGTTACGCAGGGGGCGTCCCTGCGGGGTGGGTGGATCTGCGGTCTGCGTGCTGTCGCCGTCACTACGGGTCAGACGCGTCCGCATCTGGAGGAGGTCAGGAAGCCGTGAGGCGAAGCTATGTACGGGCGCTGGGCACCGTTGCGCTCGCCGCGACCCTTGTGGTCGCGGCTGGTTGCCAGGATTCCGGTGGCGGCGACGGTGGGACCGCGTCCGGTGACTGCGGTGGCAAGATCGCGATCTTCGGCGCGTTCACCGGTGACAACGCGGGTCTGGTGATCCCGTCGCTGAACGGCGCGAAGCTCGCCGTGAAGCAGTTCAACGAGGCGAACCCGAACTGCAAGGTCGAGATGCAGCCGTTCGACACCCAGGGCGACCCGGCTGTGGCGACCCCGTTCGCGAACCAGATCGCGGGTGACAAGTCGTTCCTCGGTGTCATCGGTGGTCACTTCTCCGGTGAGTCGGACGCCACGATGCCGATCTACCAGGCCGCCGGCCTGGCGATGGTGAGCCCGTCGGCGACGCGGTCGGACCTGACCCAGAAGGGCAACACGTCCTTCTTCCGGGTGGTCGGCAACGACAGCACGCAGGCCGGCGCGGTGGCGAGCTACCTGAAGGCGCAGAACGCGCAGAAGGTCTTCATGGTCGATGACGCCAGCGCGTACGGCGCGGGCATCACCGATGAGCTGGGCAAGCAGCTCGGCCCGCTGGTGGTCAACAAGGACAAGATCCAGGAGCGGCAGGCGCAGTTCGACGCCACCATCTCCAAGATCAAGGCCGCGAAGGCGGACTTCGTTTTCTACGGCGGTTACACCCGTGAGGCCGCGCCGCTGGTGAAGCAGATGCGCGCCGCCGGTGTCCAGGCCAAGTTCGTCGGCCCGGACGGTCTGTACGACCCGGCGTTCCCGAAGGGTGCCTCCGGTGGCGCCGAGGGCGCGATCATCACCTGCCCGTGCCTCCCGCCCGACAAGGCCGGTGGCACCTTCTCCGCCGACTACCAGAAGGAGTACGGCATCGCGCCGGGTTCCTACGGTGCGGAGGGCTTCGACGGCGCCAAGGTCTACCTGGACGCCTTCAAGGACGGCAAGAAGAGCCGGGCGGACATCCTGGCGTACGTGAAGGCGTACGACAAGCAGGGTGTGTCGAAGTACATCAAGTTCGACTCCAAGGGCGACGTCGACCCGTCGAAGGTCGTCATCTGGGCCTACCAGATCAAGGGCGAGGCCATCGAGCCGCTGCAGGAGCTCAAGCTCAGCTGACGCCAAGGCGATGGAGTGCGGCCGGGGTGTCTCACCCCGGCCGCACTCGATTCAAGGAGACCCCCGGTGCATTTCGATGAACTGATCGGTCATCTCGGCCAGCACACGGTCGATGGCCTTTCCAAGGGCGCCATCTACGCCCTGATCGCCCTTGGCTACACACTTGTCTATGGCGTCCTCCGTCTGATCAACTTCGCGCACTCCGAGGTCTTCATGGTCGGCACCTTCGCGGTGCTGATCCTGTGGAACCAGCTCGGTGTGGAAAATAACCCCCCAATCGGCCAGGCGATCCTCTTCCTGGTGCTCGGCCTCATCGTCGCGGCGGTCGCCTCGGGCGGTACGGCTCTGGCGCTGGAGCGGGTGGCCTACCGGCCGCTGCGGCGCAAGAACGCGCCGCCGCTGATCTTCCTGATCACCGCGATCGGTCTGTCGCTGGTGTTCGTGGAGCTCTTCGGGCAGGTGCTGCCCAAGCTGCTCGGTGGCGTGCTGCCGGATGTGTTCGGCCGGCCCCGGCAGATCGTCGGTATGCCGACGCTCATCCAGCAGAAGACCCTGTTCACCATCGGCAACACGGGGATCACCAACATCCAGCTGATCGTGTTCGTGGCGGCCGTGGCGATGATGGCGCTGCTGGACTGGTTCATCAACCGCACCCGGTACGGCCGGGGCGTGCGGGCTGTCGCGCAGAACCCGGAGACGGCCGCGCTGATGGGCGTCAACCAGGAGCGCGTCATCATGCTGATCTTCGTGCTGGGCGGCATCATGGCCGGCGCCGCGGCTCTGTTGTGGAGCATGCGGTTCGGGTTCACCCAGAACAGCATCGGTTTCGTGCTCGGCCTGAAGGCGTTCACCGCCGCGGTCCTGGGCGGAATCGGTAACCTGCGCGGCGCGCTGCTCGGTGGCCTCTTCCTCGGCGTCGTCGAGGTCTACGGCGCCACGCTCTTCGCGTCCAACTGGGAGGACGTCATCGCCTTCGTGGTGCTGATCGTGGTGCTGATGTTCCGGCCGACCGGTCTGTTGGGCGAGTCGCTCGGGAGGGCCCGCGCATGATCAACAAGATTCGCTCCGCCGATCAGCGTCGGGTGACGCTGCTGACCGGCATCGGCGACCGCTGGCGGGCGCTCACGAAGTGGCAGCAGGCCCTCGGGCTGGCCGCCTTCGTGGCGATCCTCTACTACCTGCCGCTCCTCGGCATTCCGGGCCTGACCTGGCTGCGGACCGACTCGATCAAGGGCGGCAACAACTGGGCGGGCGTGCTCTTCGTCTGCGCCATCTACGTGCTGGTCGCGATCGGCCTGAACGTGGTGGTCGGTCTCGCCGGCCTGCTCGACCTGGGCTACATCGGCTTCTTCGCCATCGGCGCGTACAGCGTGGCGCTGTTCGGGTCGGTGAACTCCCCCGTGGTGAAGTGGATCCAGCAGGAGTTCAACCTCCCGCCGACGTGGGCGGTGACCTGGGCGATCTGCCTGTTCATCGCGATCGTGCTGACCATGGTCTCCGGGGTGCTGCTGGGCTGGCCGACGCTGCGTCTGCGCGGTGACTATCTGGCCATCGTGACGCTGGGCTTCGGTGAGATCATCCGGATCGTGGCCCGCAACGCCAACGGGCTGACCAACGGCCCGGTGGGCATCTCGGCCATCCCCGGTCCGGAGGGCCCGCCGTCGCCGGACAACAAGGTGTTCGGTCTGATCGACGCGAAGCCGTGGTACTGGTTGGCGATCACGTTCGTGCTGATCATGGTGTTCCTGGTGCGCCGGCTGGAGCACAGCCGGGTGGGCCGGGCGTGGCTGGCGGTGCGCGAGGACGAGGACGCCGCAGCGGTGATGGGTGTCTACCCGTTCAAGTTCAAGCTCTGGGCGTTCGCCATCGGCGCGGCGCTCGGCGGCCTGTCGGGCTTCCTCTTCGGCAGCCGGAACGCGTTCATCGACCCGACCCAGTTCAACGCGAACCTGTCCATCCTCTTCGTCGCGATGGTCGTGGTCGGTGGCTCCGGCAACATGATCGGTGTCTCGCTCGGCGCGGTGCTGCTGGCGTACCTGCCGGAGCGGTTCCGCGACTTCGCCGACTACCGGTGGCTGGTCTTCGGCCTGGCCATGGTGCTGGTGATGATCCTGCGTCCGCAGGGTCTCGTGCCCAGCCGGCGGCGTGCCCGCGAGTTGTCCGACCGCGCGGCCGAGGCAGAGGAGGTGCCCGCTCGTGTCTGACCAGTCCACCAGCGCCGTGACGCCGAAGATCCCGACTCAGCCGGGACCTCGGCAGGTGCTTCTCGAAGTCGACGACGTCACGCTCCGCTTCGGCGGCGTGGTCGCCCTCGACAAGATCAATTTCCAGATCTACGAGGGCGAGATTCTCGGCCTCATCGGGCCGAACGGCGCCGGCAAGACCACCAGCTTCAACGTGATGACCGGGGTCTACAAGCCGACCTCGGGCGCGGTCCGGTTCCGGGGCCAGAGGGTGACCGGCCGCAAGCCGCACCAGATCAGCCAGTTGGGCATCTCCCGGACGTTCCAGAACATCCGTCTCTTCCCGGAGATGACGGCGCTGGAGAACGTCATGGTCGGCACGGACTCCCGGCACAAGACAAGTGTGCCGGGGGCGCTGTTCCGGCTCTACCGCGTTCGGCCCAAGCCGGAGGAACTGCCGCAGGTCACCGCCGCGTCCGGGATCGCCCGGACGTGGCAGCAGGTGCGCCTGTCGGCCGCGAAGATCTTCGGCCTGTCCCGGCACATCCTGGAGGAGCGGGCGGCCGAGGCCAAGGCGCTCGAGTTGCTGCGCTTCGTCGGGATCGCCGACCGGGCCAACGACGAGGCGCGCAACCTGCCGTACGGCTACCAGCGCCGGTTGGAGATCGCCCGCGCCCTGGCGACCGAGCCGAAGCTCATCTGCCTGGACGAGCCGGCCGCCGGCTTCAACCCGGCGGAGAAGGAGGAGCTCCTCACCCTGATTCGCCAGATCCGTGACAAGGGCCTGACCGTGCTGCTCATCGAGCACGACATGCGCCTCGTCATGGGGGTCACCGACCGGATCGTGGTGCTGGAGTTCGGCCGCAAGATCGCCGAGGGTGCGCCCGCGGAGGTCAGCCGCGATCCGAAGGTGATCGCCGCGTACCTGGGGGAGCCCGCCGATGACGCTGCTTGAGCTTGAGAATGTCGCCGTCGCGTACGGCCGGATCGAGGCGCTGCACGGGATCAGCCTCCGGGTGGACGAGGGGGAGGTGGTGGCCCTGATCGGCGCGAACGGCGCCGGCAAGACCACCACGATGCGGGCCATCTCCGGGACCCGGTCGCTCGCCGGCGGAAAGATCACGTTCAACGGTGAGGACATCAGCAAGCTTCGGGCCGACCTGCGGGTGGTCCGAGGGCTGTGTCAGTCACCGGAGGGCCGGCAGATCTTCCCCGGCATGACGGTCATGGAGAACCTGGACATGGGGGCGTACACCCGGCGGGACTCCGCAGGCATCGCCTCCGATCTGGAGCGGGTGCTGACCCTCTTCCCGCGGCTGGCTGAGCGGCGCAAGCAGGCCGGCGGCACCCTGTCCGGCGGCGAGCAGCAGATGCTCGCGGTCGGCCGGGCGCTGATGAGCCGGCCGAAGCTGCTGTTGCTCGACGAGCCGTCGATGGGTCTGGCCCCGCTGGTGATCCGGCAGATCTTCGACATCATCACCGAGATCAACCAGCAGGGCACCACGATCCTGCTGGTCGAGCAGAACGCCCAGCAGGCGCTCTCCCGCGCGCACCGCGGTTACGTACTGGAGACCGGCCGGATCGTGAAGGAGGGGTCCGGCCAGGACCTGCTGCACGACCCGTCGGTCAAGGAGGCGTACCTCGGCGTGGCCTGAGCCACCGCATCCGGCGGCCGGTCGTCCCCTCGTGGGCGGCCGGCCGTCGGCGTTCGTGCCGGTGGTGTGTTTTCGCGCCCGTGGCGCGGTGCCGCCAGCCGGGGTTGTCGGTGCGACGGACTAGAGTCGCTGCCGTGACAGCTACGACGCCGCGCCTGCTTCTCGTCGACGGACATTCCCTGGCATACCGGGCGTTCTTCGCCCTGCCCGTGGAAAACTTCTCCACCACGACGGGTCAGCCGACCAACGCGGTGTACGGCTTCACCTCGATGCTGATCAACGTCCTGCGCGACGAGCAGCCCACCCACATCGTCGTCGCCTTCGACGTCTCCCGCAGGTCCTTCCGTACGGAGAAGTACGCGGAGTACAAGGCGGGTCGCAGCGAGACCCCTACCGACTTCAAGGGCCAGGTCAGCCTCGTCAAGGAGGTCCTGGCGGCGCTGCAGATCCCGGTGGTCGAGAAGGAGGGCTTCGAGGCCGACGACGTCATCGCCACGCTCGCCTGCCAGGCCCGCGACCAGGGCATGTCGGTGCTGATCAGCAGCGGCGACCGCGACGCGTTCCAGCTGGTCGACGACCAGATCACCGTCCTCTACCCGCGCAAGGGCGTCTCCGACCTGGCCCGGATGGACCCGGCGGCGATCGAGGCGAAGTACGGCGTCGGCCCACAGCAGTATCGGGACCTCGCCGCGCTTGTCGGCGAGACCAGCGACAACCTGCCCGGCATCCCGGGCGTCGGCCCGAAGACCGCCGCCAAGTGGATCACCACGTACGGCGGGGTGGAGGGCGTGATCGCCCGCGCCGACGAGATCAAGGGCAAGGCCGGTGACAGCCTGCGGGAGCGGCTCGCTGACGTGATCCGCAACTACGAGATCAACCGCCTCGTCTCCGACCTGGAGCTGCCGCTGCGCCCGGAGGACACCCGCTGGGGCGGCTGGGACCGGGAGGCGGTGCACCAGGTCTTCGACACCCTGGAGTTCCGCATCCTGCGCGACCGCCTCTACCAGTACCTGGAGGCCGTCGAGCCGGAGGCCGAGTCGGGCTTCGACCTCACCGGCGAGGTGCTCACCGAGCCGGGAGGGCTCGCCACCTGGCTGGGCACCCACGCCCCGACCGGCACCTCCGTCGGGCTCGCCGTCAAGCTCGACACCGGCCCCAACCGCCGGCACACCGCCTCGATCACCGGGCTGGCGCTGGCCAGCGCCGGTGGCGCGGCCGCCTGGGTCGACCCGACCGGGCTCGACGCCACCGACGAGGGTGCCCTCGCCGGCTGGCTGGCCGACCCGCAGCGGCCCAAGGTGCTGCACGACAGCAAGCCGGCGGTGCTGGCCTGCGCCGCACACGGCTGGGAGCTGGCCGGCATCGTCCGCGACACGCAGATCGCCGCCTACCTGGCCCGCCCCGACCAGCGGTCCTACGACCTGACCGACCTGGCCCTGCGCTACCTGCACCGCGAGCTGCGGGTGGACGCGCCGGAGACCGGCCAGCTAACCCTCGACGGACTGGGCGACGAGGGCGTGGCCGAGCAGAACCTCATGCTCCAGGCCCGCGCCACCCTCGACCTCGCCGACGCGATCGACGCCGAGCTGTCCCGCGACGGCGAGCAGTCCGCGCGGCTGATGGCCGGGGTGGAGCTGCCGCTGATGCGGGTGCTCGCCGGCATGGAGCGCACAGGCATCGCCGCCGACAACGACTACCTCCAGGAGTTGGAGGCGCACTTCGCCGGCGAGGTCAAGACCGCCGCGCAGGGCGCGTACGAGGCGGTGGGTCGGGAGTTCAACCTCGGCTCGCCCAAGCAGCTCCAGGAGATCCTCTTCACCGAGCTGGGCCTGCCGAAGACCAAAAAGATCAAGACCGGCTACACCACCGACGCCGACGCCCTGCAGTGGCTCTACGCGCAGAATCCGCACCCGGTGCTTGCCCACCTGCTGCGCCACCGCGACGTCGCCAAGCTCAAGTCGACAGTGGATGGCCTGCTCAAGTCCGTCTCCGACGACGGCCGGATCCACACCACCTTCAACCAGACGGTGGCGGCCACCGGGCGTCTCTCCTCGACCGAGCCCAACCTGCAGAACATCCCGATCCGCACCGAGGAGGGCCGGCGCATCCGGCGGGCCTTCGTGGTGGGCGAGGGGTACGAGTGCCTGCTCACCGCCGACTACAGCCAGATCGAAATGCGGATCATGGCGCACCTGTCGTCGGACGACGCGCTGATCGAGGCGTTCAACTCCGGGGCCGACTTCCACGCCGCCACCGCCTCGTCGGTCTTCGGCGTGCCTGTCGACGAGGTCACCCCGGACCAGCGACGCAAGATCAAGGCCATGAACTACGGCCTGGCGTACGGGCTCAGCGCGTTCGGCCTGTCCCAGCAGCTCACCATCGGCACCGAAGAGGCGCGGGGCCTGATGGAGAACTACTTCGCCGGCTTCGGCGGAGTGCGCGACTACCTGCACCAGGTCGTCGCCAAGGCCCGTCAGGACGGCTACACCTCGACCATCCTGGGTCGCCGCCGCTACCTGCCCGACCTGGTGAGCGACAACCGGCAGCGCCGCGACATCGCCGAGCGGATGGCTCTCAACGCCCCCATCCAGGGGTCGGCTGCCGACATCATCAAGGTGGCGATGCTGCACGTCGACACCGCCCTCGGCGACGCCGGCCTGCGCTCCCGCATGCTGTTGCAGGTGCACGACGAACTGGTCTTCGAGGTCGCCCCGGGTGAGCGGGAGGCGTTGGAGGCGTTGGTGCGGCGCGAGATGGGCGGGGCGTACCCGCTGTCCGTGCCGCTGGAGGTGTCGGTCGGTCTGGGCCGCGACTGGAATTCTGCTGACCACTGATTTCGTGGGTTCCGGGCGGCCCGCGGCGGTTGCGGTGTGGGGGTTCCGGGGCAGCCCGACCCACTCCGGGCGGTCAGGCTTGATCCCTGCGTGGGTCGGGCTGCCCCGGAACCCCTGACCTGGTCGTCGTGATCGCGGTCCTCGCCCGCCGGCCCCGCCCGCCGGCGCGGGCACCCCTTTCACGATCTGCGCGACTTCGGGGGACGTGCTGCGTCGTGGCGTTCTGAGGCAGCAACTTCACCGATGTTGTGCGGATCCTGCGCGAATCGCCTGCTACTTCAGGGGGTCGTGGCCCCAGTTCATGAGCGACCAGCGCCACTTGGTGTCGCGGACGTCGCCGGACGGGCGCTGGGCCATGTGCCGGCGGACGTAGCCGACCACCTTGCGCATGTGCTTGTAGTCGCCCTCGGACAGGTCGGCGCGCTTGCGGCGCAACAGGTTGATGATCTTCCGGCCGGACTCGTGCCCGACCGACTCGCCGCCGCCGGAGCGACCGCCCTTGTGCCAGCCAACCTGCTTCGACTCGTCGGTCTCCAGCCACGTGGACAACTCACCGGGCTTCATGTTCACGGCCTCGGTGAACTCCCGGTAGGTGTCCCGGCCATCGTTACTTTTGCTCATGACGCAGCGCCTCGGGGCGGTGGGCCACGTCGCGGCCCGTACCGTCACTGCGGACCCGGTACTGCGGATCGTCGGGGGCCGCGTTCACCGCCCGCCCGCGGATCCGCGTCCGGTCGGTGATCTCCTCCTGCACCACGCCGTACGCGCGGCTGCCGTGGGCCGACCAGGAGACATGGTCGCCCTTGTGGAACCTCTGCTCGGCCATGCCCCTCGGCTACCCCACACCGTCGGGGCGAAACGGCTACGGGGTGATCTCGGAGACGGGCAGCTTGATGTCGAACGGCTCGGCCAGCTCGATGACGTCGCCGCCCTCGATGACCAGCTCGTACTGCCGCTCACCGCCCGGCCCGACCCGGTCGCCGATCCGGTACGCGTACACGTGCACCGGGTCCTGCTCGATCCGCCAGTAGAACGGAATGCCGGCGGCGGCGTACTCGCCGGGCTTCGCGAACCTGTCGATCCGTCGCGTCCCGGGTGAGACGATCTCCACGGCGAGCACGACGTCCTCTGCTCGCAGGATGGAATTGACGGACGCGACGCCGGCGCGGTGCAACAGCACGTCGGGCTGTCGGCTCGTGTTGTGGCTGAGCCTGACACCGATGGCTTGGGCGGCCCCGAGGTGCTGCGGTGCGTGGCTGTGCAGCCAGAGCCACAGCAGGCTGGAGATGTTCTGGTGGCCCAGGGTGGAGGAGGGTGTCACCTGGATAACTCCGTCGACGAGTTCGACGCGGGGGGCGTCGTCCGGCAGCGCGAGCAGGTCCTCCAGCGTGTAGTCGGCACGCTGCTGCCGCATCGGATCCGGACACCAGGGGCCAGGTGATGTCGGGATGGGCTCGGCGCTCATGGGGACGAGCCTACCGGCGATCGATGGGACGCAGGTCGGACCGCGGGTGCGACTCGTTCATCCGGCCGGCTTCTCGGTGACGAAGATGGCGGTGCCGGGGAACAGTCGTCCGCGCAGCGGGCTCCACTGCCCCCAGATTCCCTCGTGCCCCTCCGGCCACTCCGGCTCCACCAGGTCGAGCAGCCGGAACCCGGCGCCTACCAGTTCGCGGATGCGGTCACCGAGGGTCCGGTGCTGCTCGACGTAGGTGGCGACGCCTGTGTCGTCCTGCTCGACGTAAGGGGAGCGGTCGAAGTACGAGTGCACGGCCCTCAGGCCGCCCTCGCCGGGATCGTCGAGGAAGATCCAGCGCATCGGGTGGGTCACCGAGAACACCCACCGGCCGCCCGGGCGCAGCACCCGGTGCACCTCGGCGAGCAGGGCCGCCGAGTCGTCCACGAACGGGATCGCGCCGAACGCCGTGCAGGCCACGTCGAACGAACGGTCGGCGAACGGCAGGGCGAGCGCGTCGGCCTGCACCAGCGGTACGCGTACCCCGGTGCGGTCGGCGGCCTGCGCGGCGTGCCGCAACATGCCGGCGGACAGGTCGAAGGCGACCGGCCGTGCGCCCTGGGTGGCGAGCCAGCGGGCGGCGGCCGCGGCGCCGCAACCGACCTCCAGCACCCGCCGCCCCGACACGTCCCCGAGCAGGTGGGCGTCGGCCTCACGAAGCCCCTCGGGGCACCAGACGAAGTCCACGTCGCCGAGGAACCGCCCGTGCTCGGCCTGGTAGTCGTCGGCGTCGGTGTCCCACCAGCCGCGGTTGGCCCGCCGGGCCTCGGCGTCACCCACCCGGCGCCGGGTCACCCGGCTGTCGTCATCCACGCGCTCACGCTAGGCCCCGGTCGTCCGGATGAAGACGGCGGCGCGGCTCGATCGACTCGGTTTCCATGAAGTCGCGGCCTCCGGGCCGTCGGGACACGCCGGTTTCCAGGAGATCGAGGCGATCAAGCGCGCTGGGCAGAGGTGGTTGCTGGGACCGCTGTGACGTACGAGACAGGAGGGGTCGTTTCCGGGCGATTGTTCGGCTTTCGCAGGTCATCACACGGCGACGAGTCGGGAGGGCTTGCACGCTGTGGTAATGCGCACGGTAGGCTAGACGATGCGCTCGCGGATCGTGTGTCTCGGCAGGGAGCAGGTGCGCGGTCGACGGAGCACATCATGATCCCCGTAGGTGATCGTTCGGTGTGCCCGGCGACGGATCCGCTGGCGCGAACAGGTCACCGCGACACCAGCCTGCTGTGACAACCCATCCGACCGGAGCAACCGCCCACATGACGAGCAGCATCGAGGCCCCCTCGAGCGCCACCCGGGTCACCCACGACGATCTCGGTTCCGAGGAGGCATTCCTCGCCGCGATCGACGAGACCATCAAGTACTTCAACGACGGCGACATTGTCGAAGGCACCGTCGTCAAGGTCGATCGGGACGAGGTCCTGCTCGACATCGGCTACAAGACCGAGGGTGTCATCCCCTCTCGGGAGTTGTCGATCAAGCACGACGTGGACCCCGCCGAGGTTGTGACGGTTGGTGACCACATCGAGGCCCTGGTCCTCCAGAAGGAGGACAAGGAGGGTCGTCTGATCCTCTCCAAGAAGCGGGCGCAGTACGAGCGGGCCTGGGGCACGATCGAGAAGATCAAGGACGAGGACGGTGTCGTCCGCGGCTCGGTCATCGAGGTGGTCAAGGGTGGCCTCATCCTCGACATCGGGCTGCGCGGCTTCCTGCCCGCGTCCCTGGTCGAGATGCGGCGCGTGCGTGACCTGCAGCCGTACGTCGGGCGTGAGCTCGAGGCCAAGATCATCGAGCTGGACAAGAACCGCAACAACGTGGTCCTGTCCCGCCGGGCCTGGCTGGAGCAGACGCAGTCCGAGGTGCGCACCGAGTTCCTCAACAAGCTGCAGAAGGGCCAGGTCCGCAAGGGCGTCGTGTCCTCGATCGTCAACTTCGGCGCCTTCGTGGACCTCGGCGGCGTCGACGGTCTGGTGCACGTCTCCGAGCTGTCCTGGAAGCACATCGACCACCCGTCCGAGGTCGTCGAGGTCGGCCAGGAGGTCGAGGTCGAGGTCCTGGACGTCGACCTGGACCGCGAGCGCGTCTCGCTGTCGCTGAAGGCGACGCAGGAGGACCCGTGGCGGCAGTTCGCCCGCACCCACGCGATCCAGCAGATCGTGCCGGGTAAGGTCACCAAGCTGGTGCCGTTCGGTGCGTTCGTCCGGGTGGACGACGGCATCGAGGGCCTGGTCCACATCTCCGAGCTGGCCGAGCGCCACGTGGAGATCCCGGAGCAGGTCGTCCAGGTCGGCTCCGAGGTCATGGTCAAGGTCATCGACATCGACCTGGAGCGCCGCCGGATCTCGCTGTCGCTCAAGCAGGCCAACGAGGGCTTCGTCGAGGGCGAGGAGCACTTCGACCCGACCCTCTACGGCATGGCCGCGACGTACGACGCCGAGGGCAACTACATCTACCCGGAGGGCTTCGACCCGGAGACGGGCGAGTGGCTCGAGGGGTACGACAAGCAGCGCGAGACCTGGGAGAACCAGTACGCCGAGGCCCGTCAGCGTTGGGAGGCCCACACCAAGCAGGTGCAGACCTCTCGCGCCGCCGACGCCGAGGCCGCTGCCAACCCGACTCCGGCCGTTCCGGCCGCGAGTGGCGGCACCACCTCCTCGTCCAGCCCGGCCCCGAGCCGGCAGGCCGAGGAGCCGGCCGGCACCCTGGCCACCGACGAGGCGCTCGCCGCTCTGCGGGAGAAGCTCGCCGGCGGCAAGTGACCCGCTGAACGACGACGGGCCCCGTCCCCGCGATCTCACGATCGCCGGGGGCGGGGCCCTCGCCATACCCGCGCCCCGCCCCGCCGTGGGCCAGGGGCGGGTTTGGCGGGGGGGCGCGTGATCCGGTTGACTGGTCGGGTGCTGAGGGTGGGTTTGACCGGCGGGATCGGGTCGGGCAAGAGCGCGGTGGCCGCGCGGCTGGTGGAGTTGGGTGCGGTGCTCGTGGACGCGGACCAGGTCGCCCGGGAGGTCGTCGCGCCGGGTACGGAGGGCCTCGCGGAGATCGTTGCCGCCTTCTCCGAGAAGGTGCTGGACGCCGACGGTGCGCTGGACCGCGCCGCCTTGGGTGCTGTGGTGTTCTCCGACGAGGCCGCCCGCCGTCGGCTGGAGGCGATCACCCATCCCCGGGTGCGGGCGCGTACGGCCGAGCTGGTCGCCGCGGCGGCCCCGGACGCGATCGTGGTCAACGACGTACCGCTGCTGGTGGAGGTGGGGCTCGCCCCGACGTACCACCTGGTGATCGTGGTGCAGACGGCCGTGGCGACCCGGCTGGAGCGGCTGACACGCGACCGGGGGATGGACCGCGCGGAGGCCGAGCGGCGGATCGCCGCGCAGGCCGACGACGCCCGTCGGCGCGCCGCCGCGGATGTGGTGCTGACAAATGACGGAAGTCTGGCGGCGTTGCACGCCGCGGTGGACACGCTGTGGCGGCAGCGGCTGCAGCCCTACGAGCACAACCTGCGGCAGCGGCGGGTCGTGCCACCGTCCGGCAGCGGCGACGGGGTGGAGGCCGATCCGGGCCGGTCCGAGCAGTATGCGCGGCTGGCCGCCCGGATCCGTCACGCGCTGGCCCCGGCGGACCTGCGGATCGACCACATCGGTGCGACAGCGGTGCCCGGTCTCGCCGCTGCCGACGTCATCGACGTGCAGATCGCCGTGCCCCGCCTCGCCGACGCCGACGGGCCGCTGGCCGACCGGCTGGCGAACGCGGGTTTTCCCCGGGTGCCGGGGCACTGGTGGGACGATCCGCGCCCGGCCGGTCGGGGTCGGTGGGAGAAGCGGCTGCACGGCAGCGCCGACCCGGGTCGCCCGGTACGCCTGCACGTGCGGGAGGCCGGGTCGCCGGGTTGGCGGTACGCGCTGCTGATGCGGGACCACCTGCGCGCCGATCCGGATCAGCGGGCCGCGTACCTGCTGTTCAAGCGGGATCTGGTCGACGCGGCGCCGCCCGTCGGCGACTCCGGCACGGCCCGCGACCCCTGGTTCGACGAGGAGTACCTGCGCGCCGAGCAGTGGGCCGCGCGGACCGGCTGGCGGCCCTGAGAGCCCTATCCGCCGGGCGGGAGGGCGTGGTCAGCGCCGGGGTGCGCCGCTCGGTGGGGTGGCGCGCGGCGGCGGGCCGAGACGGGGCACCACAGTGGGACTGAGGTCCACCTGCGCCCACGCGCCGGGGCCGGTGCGCAGCTCCACCCGGCGCAGCGAGCCGTCCCGGTCGATCCAGTAGCGCAGGCGCGCGTCGGCCGTGCGGAGCTCCACGACGTCCACGGTCCGTCCGGCGGCGAGGTCCTCACGTACCCGCACGGCCGCGCCGCTCTGCCGCACCGGCCCGGCGGCGGCCACCGCGGCGTCGACCAGTAGGTCGAGATCGTCGCGGGCGGACCGGGTGGACCGCCACGACCCGCCCGGGACCGGAAACGGCGGCCGGCCGGGAGTGTCGGCGGCGCCGCCGCCACCGGTCTCGGCCGGCAGATCCGTTCGGGACAGACCGCCGGCGTCGCGGTGCAGCAGGGTCCGGCGATCCGGTACGCCCAGGTCGGCGACAGCCACGTACGCGGTGCCGGCGGCCCAGCTCAACCAGCCGGCACCCCGCAGGTTGGTGTCCGTGCCCACCGGCGCGGTAAGCGTCAGCGTGGCACCGCGCTGGCCGCGCAGCCGGGCGGGCAGCCGGTCCAGCCGGCGCTGCTCGGCGTCCGTGAGCGCGCGCGGCAGGCCGGGGCGGCCACCGAGCGCGTCGACCGGGCGCAGCGTGGGGCGGTCGACCCGGTTGAGGAGCACCGTGACCGGGCCGACGCCGGGCAACCGGGTCACCAGCTTGTGCAGTCGGCCATCCCGGTCGAGCCAGTAACGGGTCGGCCCGTCCCGACCGTTCGCCGCCGTGCTGACCGGTCCCGGGCTGCCGGGGGCGGGTGGGGTCGCGGTGGGCAGCGGCGCCTGGAGGACGTCCACCGGCCCGGCCGCGACCACGTCCGAGGCGACCCAGCGGGCGCCGCCGTCAAGCGCGGGGTCGGGGCGGTCGGCGGCGAGGCCGAGGAGCAGTTCGAGGACCGGCGCCAGCCCCGTGCCGGGCGTCAGGTGGCGCAGCCGCCAGCGGTCCGCCGGTGGCACCAGCGGTGGCGCGGCCGGGGTGGGCACGGCCGCCGGGTCCGGTCGGGTGACCAGCACCGGACCGGCGCTCTGCAGCAGGCCCCGCTCGGTGCCCGCCCCCGGCCCGCCCACATCCAGGTAGAGCAGGGGCCGCGACCAGTCCACCCAACCCACCAGGTCGGTACGGGAGGCGCCGGTGCCGGCCGTGACGTGGACGCCGGCGCGTAGGTCCCGAAGGTTGGTGACCCGCATGGCGGCCAGCCGCTCGGCCTCCGGCACGGTCAGCGGCCGGGCCGGCGCGGGCGGGTCGGGAGCCCAGCTCAGCAGCCCGATGACAAGCGCCGTGGCGGACGTCACAGCGGTCAGGGCGAGCAGCAGCAGCACCGTCCGCCGACGGCGGTTCGCCCGGGAGGGGCCAGGGCTGTCGGTGTCGGTGGCGTCCGGCTCGATCGTGTGCCCGCCAGGGTCGGGGGAGGGGCCGCGCGCCGGTGCCGGAGAGGAGTCCACGGATGTGAAACGGGCGGGACGGCACGGGGTGACGAGCCGAGGCATGACGAGCTGAGGGGGGCCGAGCTGAGGGCGGAGCGGCAGGGGCGCTCGCGGCGGCCGGTCTGCGCCTCGAGCGCGACCACACGGGTGCGCACGCCGGACGAGCCGGGTGCTGCGACCGCTGTGCCGGGGGCGGCCGGCCTGATGATGGCCTGGCCTCCGGCCCGGTCGGCCGCCGCGAGCGGCCTACATGGAGAGGGTAGTCCCGGTGACATGGGCCACACAATGGGAATATTGAAGCCGATCACACACCCTGCGCGACGGCCGAACCTGTCGGACCTGCGGCGTACCGTTGAGGTCATGGCGCTCGACATTCCCCGGCTCGACGGCCGCTTCCAGGTCGTCAGTGAATTCCAGCCGGCCGGCGACCAGCCGGCCGCCATCGACGACCTTGAGCGCCGGGTGCGGCGCGGCGACCGCAACACGGTGCTCCTCGGCGCGACCGGCACGGGCAAGAGCGCCACCACCGCGTGGCTGATCGAGCGGCTGCAGCGCCCCACGCTGGTGCTCGCCCCGAACAAGACGCTCTGCGCGCAGCTGGCCAAGGAGTTCAGCGAGCTGCTGCCGCACAACGCTGTCGAATACTTCGTCTCGTACTACGACTACTACCAGCCCGAGGCGTACATCCCGCAGACCGACACCTACATCGAGAAGGACTCCTCGATCAACGAGGAGGTCGAGCGGCTGCGGCACTCGGCGACGATGTCGCTGCTCACCCGCCGCGACGTGATCGTGGTGGCGACCGTCTCGGCGATCTACGGTCTGGGCACCCCGGAGGAATACCTCAACCGGGCGGTCCGGGTCGAGGTCGGGCAGGATCTCGACCGCGACCAGCTGCTGCGCCGGCTCGTCGACATCCAGTACACCCGCAACGACATGGCCTTCCAGCGGGGCACCTTCCGCGTCCGCGGCGACACGTTGGAGATCATTCCGGCGTACGAGGAGTTGGCGGTCCGCATCGAGCTGTTCGGCGACGAGGTGGAGAAGCTCTACTACCTCAACCCGTTGACAGGCGACGTGGTCCGTGAGGTCGACCAGTTGGTGATCTTCCCGGCGACCCACTACGCAGCAGGTCCGGAGCGGATGGAGCGGGCGATCCGCGACATCGAGGTGGAGCTGGCCGAGCGACTGGCCGAGCTGGAGCGGCAGGGCAAGCTGCTGGAGGCGCAGCGGCTGCGGATGCGCACCACGTACGACATCGAGATGATGCGGCAGGTGGGTTTCTGCTCCGGCATCGAGAACTACTCGATGCACATGGACGGGCGGCTGCCCGGCAGCCCGCCGCACGCGCTGCTCGACTACTTCCCGGACGACTTCCTCACGGTGGTCGACGAGTCGCACGTGACGATCCCGCAGATCGGCGGCATGTACGAGGGTGACGCCTCCCGTAAGCGGATGCTCATCGACCACGGGTTCCGGCTGCCCAGTGCCGCCGACAACCGGCCGCTGCGTTTCGACGAGTTCCTGGAGCGGGTCGGCCAGATGGTCTACCTGTCGGCGACCCCGGGCACGTGGGAGCTGGAGCAGGCCCAGGGGGAGTTCGTCGAGCAGGTCATCCGCCCCACCGGGCTGGTCGACCCGCAGGTCGTGATCAAGCCGACCAAGGGTCAGATCGACGACCTCATGCACGAGATCAAGCTGCGGACCGACCGCGACGAGCGGGTGCTTGTCACCACGCTCACCAAGAAGATGGCCGAGGACCTGTCGGACTACCTCCTGGAGAACGGCGTCCGGGTGCGCTACCTGCACTCCGAGGTCGACACGCTGCGCCGGGTGGAGCTGCTGCGCGAGCTGCGCAAGGGCGAGTACGACGTGCTGGTCGGCATCAACCTGCTCCGCGAGGGTCTGGACCTGCCCGAGGTGTCCCTCGTCGCGATCCTGGACGCCGACAAGGAGGGCTTCCTGCGCAGTGGCCGGTCGCTGATCCAGACCATCGGGCGGGCCGCCCGTAACGTCTCGGGCCAGGTGCACATGTACGCCGACAAGATCACTCCGTCGATGGCGGCGGCGATCGACGAGACCGACAGGCGTCGCGCCAAGCAGATCGCGCACAACGAGGCACACGGGATCAGTCCGGAGCCGCTGCGCAAAAAGATCCACGACATTCTGGACGACATCTACCGCGAGGCGGAGGACACCGAAAACTCCCGGGTCGGCGGCGCGGCGCGTCAGCTCTCCCGGGGCAAGGCGCCGGTCAAGGAGACCCGCAGCCGCAGTCGGTCCGCCGCCGCCACCACGTCCCGGGAGGGGATGGCCCGCTCCGACCTCGCCCAGCTCATCCAGGAGCTCAACGACCAGATGCTGGCCGCCGCCCGTGAGCTGCAGTTCGAGCTGGCGGCGCGGATCCGCGACGAGGTCGCCGACCTGAAGAAGGAGTTGCGCGGCATGGACGCCGCAGGCGTGAAGTGACGGCGGGCCGGGCTGCCCGAACGGCAGGCCGATTGCCTCGTCGTCCCACTCGACGCGCATGGCGGTCTGGTGCTGGGGTCAGCGGGTTTTCTGGAACCAGGCGGCGACCAACTCCAACGGGCGGCGGCGACCGGTGAACATGGTGACCGTGTTACGGAGGTCGTAGGTCTGGCGGCTGTCCGTGGGCGTGGTTACGAGGCGGTTGAGCATCATGGGGGCTAACCAGAAGTACTTCGCGGCGCCGGTGAGTTGGATGGCGCGGCGGACGGTGGCGGCGTCCACCGCGCCGGCGAGGCCGCGAAGGTAGCCGGTGGTGACCAGTTCGACGACCTCGTCGATCAGGCCCAGGTCGACCAGGCCGTCGAAGAACGTGTCGAGGATGAGGTTGGCGGCGTCCTCGCCGAGGGGACCTGGGCCGACGAAGCTCCAGTCCAGCAGCACCGGCCCCGAGTCGTCGACGATCAGGTTCGTCGGCCAGACGTCGTGGTGGCAGAAGGTGCGGGGGAGCTCATCCGTGGCACGCAGCACGTCGTACCGGCGTAGCCAAAGCTCTCGTAGGCTGGTCCGGAGGTCGTGCGGCCAGGCGGAGGCCGCGGTGGGATGGTCCCAGGGAATCGGTTCGGTGACGGGGCGGGTCGTGGTGTAGTCGCGCAGCCAGTCGCGGGACAACCATGGCTCGGTGCGGCGCCGGCCTAGCCAGGACGCGTGCCCAGCGCCGAGCCGCTCGGCGAAGTCGCCAAGCATCGCGGGCGTTGCCGCGGTGCCGGGTACGCCGTCGACGTGCTCCAGCCACAGCGCGACCGAGCCGTCGGGCCGGTCCGTCCACTTCAGCAGGGCCGGAGCGCGGATGCCCGCCGCCGAATAGGCAGTCTTCGCCAGCCCATCGCGGTAGGCCAGGGCTTCTCGCTGCCAGTAGTTCCAGTGGCCCTGGTCGGTGCTCGCCGCCCAGTGCGCGGGCACCCCGTTCCGGCCGGGCGGGGCCGCGATCTTCAGGATCGTATTCCGGCCATCGCGGTTCACCCGCCAGATACCGCCGGTCGCCCCGTTGAGTGAGTTATGAGTCAGCAGCTCGGCCTCTGCCTGCCGCCCTATGAGATCACCAGGCGGGTTCATCAGCCCATCCTATGTACCGCTCTCATGCTGGACGCCGGCCAACCCGCCGGGCTGCCATCGCAGCGCCCTGGCCAGCCACGACCCGGAGCGACGGCCACCGTATGCCACCTGGCCCGGATTCATGCCACCGCCCGTGCCGCCCAGCCCGGATTGTGCGAACTTCGCGCGGACGGGACAGGCCTCGCCCGGCCCGTCGGCGGACCAGCCGATTGCGGTGCGCAAGCAGACTATTGCACTGGGTGATCGTCCTGCGTACGCTCCCTCGATGGGGAGGCGGGGATGCCGTTGCCAACAAGTCCTGTCATTCGACGCGCGCGGCTCGGCGCCGAGCTGCGTCAGTTACGTCGGCGCGAGGCGCTGACCCTGGAGCAGGTCTGCGACCGGCTGGGCTGGGCCTCGACCTCGAAACTGTCCCGCATCGAGCTGGGGCAGAGCCGTCCGGATCTCGCCGACGTGCTGGACCTGCTCGACATCTACCAGGTGCCGGCGGCCGCCCGTGACGCGCTGATCGTGATCGCGCGGGATGCCGCCACCAGCCGCGGCTGGTGGAAGACGCTCGGCGAGATGAGCGAACGGCAGCGCATCTACGCCGAGTTGGAGGCGGGCGCGGCCGACATCGTCGAGTACCAGCCGGCGGTCGTGCCGGGGCTGCTCCAGACGCCGGCGTACGCCCGGTCGCGGGTCGCCGCCAGCACCCTGCTCGCGCCGGAGGTCGACGTGGAGACGGAGGTGCGCGCCCGGGCGCTGCGCCAGGAGGTGCTGCGTCGAGCCGAGCCACCGCGCTACACGGCGGTGCTCGCCGAGGCCGCGTGCGACAGGGGCGACCTGCCGGTCGACGTCTGGCATGAGCAGCTGCGACACCTGGTGACGGTGACCGGGCTGGCCCACGTGACGGTGCGACTCGTGCCCCGCGGGGTGGCCGGCAGCGGGCTGCACCCGCTCACCCCGTACTCCTGGTATGCCTTTCCCGACCCTGCGGACCCGCGGACGGTGATGCTGGAGGCGCTGACCACCGACGTCCGGCTGGCGACGGTGCTCGACGTCGACAGGTACGAGCGGATGACCGAGGCGCTGCTGGCGGCCGCCCTGTCACCCGAGGAGACGGTCACCGCGCTGGCCCGCCGGGTCGGCGAGTGACGACGGGTGCCGCTCGCGCGGCCCCCGGACCCGGCGCCCCCGAGTCCGTCGGGGCCGGCGGCCGGCGCGTGCGCAAGGCACGATAGCCGCGGGGTACGACAGCTCCACTCAGGCCGGTACGTCGAGGAAGTGCTCGACAAGCGGCGGCCCGGCGAAGTGCGGGCCGATCAGCGCCCGCCACTGGGCGAACCGTTCGGTGTCCCGGAAGTTCTTCTCGTGCGCCTCGACCGAGTCCCACTCGACAAGCAGCACGAAGCGCGTGGGGGACTCGATGCCCCGGGTCATCCGCACCGACCGGCAGCCGGGCGTCCCGGCGAGCACCGGGTGACCCTGGGCGTACGCGGCGGCGAACGCGTCCTCGTGTCCGGGCAGTACGTCGATGAGCGCGACCTCAAGCACCATGCCGGAAAGCCTCCCACGACGGGGAACCGCCCCGGTGTCGCGGGGTCTGTTCCCGTGTCGGCGCAGACCCTAGGGTGGGTGCCCGGGAGGAGCACTGTGATCATCGACTGGCTCACCGGCACCGCGTTCCGGGTGGCCGGCACCGGCACCACCTGGGCGGAACTGCTGGGGTTCGCCACCGGCGTGGTAAACGTGTGGCTGGTAGCCCGGCAGCGGATCGCCAACTGGCCGATCGGCATCGCCAACGTGCTGCTGCTCATGCTGTTGTTCTGGGCCGCCGGCCTGTACGCCGACGCCGGGTTGCAGGTCGTCTACGTCGCGCTCGGCTGCTTCGGCTGGTGGCACTGGCTCTTCGGCGGCGAGCGGCGGACCCGACTCGAGGTGAGTCGGACCGGCCGGGGGGAGTGGCTGCTGCTGGCCGTCGTCGGGGTGCTGCTCACCGGCGCGCTCTGGGCCCTGCTGGACCGGGCCACCGACTCGACAGTGCCGTTGCCGGACGCGCTGACCACGGCGCTGTCCCTGCTGGCCACGTACGGTCAGACGCGTAAGCGGGTGGAGAGCTGGTGGCTCTGGATCACCGCCGACCTGATCTACATCCCGCTGTACGCGTACAAGGGGCTGCACCTGACCGCCGTGCTGTACCTGGTGTTCCTCGCCCTGTGCGTGATCGGGCTGCGTGCCTGGCAGGCCGACCTGCGCCGCCTCGACCGACCGACCCCGGTGCCGCCCGGCCCGGCGCCGGCCACCGCGTGAGCGCCGGGACACCCGAGCGCACGCCGACGCCGCGCCGGCCGGGGCGGGCGCCGGTTCCCGAGTTCGGGCACGGGATGGTGGTGGGCAAGTTCTACCCGCCACACGCCGGCCACCACGCGTTGATCGCGGCCGCCGCGGCCCGCTGCGCCACCGTCACCGTGGTGGTGGCGCCGTCGCGGCGGGAGTCCATTCCCCTCCACCTGCGGCTGGACTGGCTGCGGGAGGTGCACGCGGACACGCCGTGGGTCCGGTTCGTCGGTCGGTACGACGACCACCCGGTGGACTACGCCGATCCGGCGGTCTGGGACGCGCACTGCGCGGTGTTCCGCGAGGCGGTCGGACCGGGTTCGGTGGACGCGGTGTTCTCCTCCGAGGCGTACGGCGTGGAGCTGGCCCGCCGCTTCGACGCCGTACCCGTGGCGGTGGATCCGGATCGGCGGACCGTGCCGGTGTCCGGCACAGCCGTCCGCGCGGACCCGGCGGGGTCCTGGCGGTTTCTGAGCCCGCCGGTGCGGGCCTGGTTCGTGCGGCGGGTGGTGGTGGTCGGCGCCGAGTCGACAGGCACCACCACGATGGCGGCGGCGCTCGCCGCCCACTACGGCACGTCCTGGGTGCCGGAGTACGGCCGGGAGTTGACGGCCCGCAAACTCGCCCGGCTGCGGGAGCGGTCGCCGGAGGCGAGTGTCTTCGACGTCCGGTGGGACTCCGACGACTTCCGCGCGGTGGTTCGCGAGCAGCAGGCGGCCGAGGATGCGGCGGCCCGTTCGTCGGGGCCGCTGCTGATCTGCGACACCGACGCGCGGGCCACCGCGGTCTGGGAGGAGCGCTACCTCGGCAGCGCGTCGCCGCAGGTGCGGGCGGCGGCCCGCCGGCCGGCGCTGTACCTGCTGACCGACGACCGGGGTGTGCCCTTCGACGACGACGGGCTGCGCGACGGCGAGCACCTGCGGAGTTGGATGACCGAGCGGTTCCGGGCCGAGCTGGCGGGCTGCGGCGTGCCGGTGGTGGAGCTGACCGGGTCGCACGCCGTCCGGCTGGCGCGGGCCGTGGAGGTCTGTGACGCCCTGCTCGCCGCCGGTTGGTCCCTCTCCGACCCCATCGTCACCTCCGACACGCACTAGCCTCCTAGGAAGCGATAGGCGATGTGCCGTCCCTGACCCGCCACCGCACGCCCGGGGTGTGATCACGGCGAGTGGTGGGCAACAATGGTCACCAAGGAGGGGAGTATTCCCCCGTGACGAAGTCGTCAGCACGGACGTTCGCCGGCACCTCGGCGCTCGACCCGGCTTCGTCGGTCGCCGTCCCGTTCGCGGGTCGGGGGCGGAAGAGACCTCCGACAGTCACCAGAGTGAGCGACAGCGGCACGCCAGCCCTCACGGGGGCGTACGGTGTGCCCGACGCCGCGTGTCTGCCGGAGGAATGAACGTTGGACGTGTCCGGATTGGTGTGGGCGGGGACCCTCGTCGCACTGACTGCGGTGCTGCTCGTCGACCTGTTGATCATTGGTCGGCGCCCGCACGAGCCGAGCGTGCGGGAGTCGAGCCTGTGGGTCGCCTTCTACGTGGGCCTCGCGCTGCTCTTCGGCGCCGGTGTGTGGCTGACCGCCGGGGCGAGCCCCGCCGGGCAGTTCTACACCGGCTGGCTCACCGAGTACAGCCTCTCGGTGGACAACCTGTTCGTCTTCGTCATCATCATGGCCCGCTTCGGGGTGCCCCGGCAGTACCAGCAGAAGGTGCTGCTCATAGGCATCGTGCTGGCGCTGGTGATGCGTGGCGGGTTCATCGCCGCCGGCGCGGCGTTGATCTCGCAGTTCTCCTGGGTGTTCTACATCTTCGGCGCGTTCCTCATCTACACGGCTGTCAACCTGGCCCGTCAGGGTGAGCCGGACGAGGACGAGTTCTCCGAGAACCTGCTGATCCGCTGGAGCCGCCGGGCGCTGCCGATCTCCAAGGGCTACGACGACGCGAAGCTGACGACCCACGAGAACGGGCGGCGGCTGTTCACCCCGATGCTCATCGTGATGATCGCGATCGGCACCACCGACCTGATCTTCGCTCTGGACTCGATCCCGGCGATCTTCGGCATCACGCAGGAGCCGTACCTGGTCTTCACCGCGAACGTCTTCGCGCTGATGGGTCTGCGGCAGCTCTACTTCCTGCTCGGTGGCCTGCTCGACCGGCTCATCTACCTCAGCTACGGGCTGGCCGTCGTGCTGGGCTTCATCGGCGTCAAGCTGGTGCTGGAGGCGCTTGCCGACAACAACCTGCCGTTCATCAACGGCGGGGAGCACGTCGGGTGGGCGCCGCACATCCCGATCTGGCTGTCCCTGCTGGTCATCATCGGCACGTTGGGCATCGCCACCATCGCCAGCCTGGTGAAGTCCGCCCGGGACCGGCGTCGCGAGCTGGCCGGGGTTCGACGCTGAACCGTCGCCGGTCGGGCCCGCAGGCGGGCCCGACCGGTGTGCGGCCCGCAGCTAGACCCGGTGCGCGCCGACGAGGGTGGCGAGCCGGTCGTCCGGCAGCGCTTCCTCCAGCACCCGCCGCCGCCGGTAGCAGGCGTGCAGCATCCGCCGGTCCGTCGGACCGTCGGCGACGGCGGTGACGATGCCGATGTGGTGGATCTTCCGGCCGGGGCGGGCGAAGAAGTAGAGGTCGCCAGGGCGCTCCGCGCCCAGGGGCAGCGGGGTCGTGGCGACGGCCTGGTCGTCGGCGTCGCGGGGCAGCAGCACACCGAACCGACGCCAGGCCAGGTGGACGAGGCCGGAGCAGTCGATGCCGTACGCCGAGAGCCCGCCCCAGATGTAGACCGTGTCCAACAGTCGCTGGGCCACCGCGAGCGCGTCGACGGCGCTGGGTGGCGCGGCGGGCACCGGGACGAGGTGCCCGTCGGGCAGCCAGAGCGGCGTTGCCTGAGCGGGGACGTGGACCGGCCGCCAGCCGTCGCGGGCCGCGCCGGCCGGGACGAGGCGGGTGCCGACGACGACACCGGGCAGCGCCACCGGCCCGTCCGGGGCGGTGCGCAGCGCGGTGACTGTGGCGTCCACCACCAGCGGGTCACCGCTGGGACCCACGGGGGTCAACTGGTCGGTGGGCAGCCAACCCGGGTAGCCGCGGGGATCGAGCTTGGCGGCCGGCTGCTCGACGGCCACGACCCGCGCCCAGCCGTCCGGGCGCAGCTCGTCGACAAGCACCCGCTCGCCGAGCAGGAGCTGGCTCAGCACGCAGTCGCCCACCTGCTGGTCGGTGTCCATTCCGCTCACCCAGGTCGGGATGTCGACGCCGGCGCTGAGCGCGGGACCGTCGACCGGCCGGACCGCCTCGGGCGAGGACCAGAGCGTCGCCACCGCGACTCGGACGATGGCCTCGCGGCCCGGTCGGAGCTCCACGTCAACCCCCAGCTCGTGTCGGCTGTCCCGGGGGCACCCTATGAAAGAAACCAACGATCATCAACTACGGCCCTGCATCTTTACTTCAGTAAGGCCGGAGATGCCCAGGCCAGGCGCGTCCGGCAACACCACTGTCGGCCCCTCGTAGCGGATCCCGCCCTGCACCGGCGACCAGGCCAGCCACCAGGCGGCGTCCAGGTCGGCGACGGCCGTGGTGCCGTACGCGGCGACCAGACTCGCCGCCGCGCCGATGCCTACCTGACTCTCCATCATCGACCCGACCACCGTGCCGAGCCCGTGCGCGGCGGCCAGCTCCAGCAGGGTGCGCGCCGAGTGCAGCCCGCCGCACTTGGCCAGCTTCACGTTCACCAGGTCGGCGGCCCGGCGACGGATCACCTCGACCAGGTCGCGGACCCCGAAGACCGCCTCGTCGGCCAGGATCGGCACGGACACCCGGTCGCTTACCCACGCCAGCCCGTCCAGGTCCCAGCGGGCGACAGGCTGCTCGACCAACTCCACGTCCAGCCCGGCGTCCTCGATGCCACGGATCACCCGAACCGCCTCGCGCGGCGTCCAGCCCTGGTTGGCGTCGAGCCGGATCCGGATCCCGGCGCCGACCGCCGCACGGACCGCGCGTACCCGATCCAGGTCGCCGGCCGCGTCCGTGCCCACCTTCAGCTTCAGCACGCCGAAGCCGTCGGCCTGCCGCTGGCGGGCGGCCGTCGCCAGATCCACCGCGTCGCCCGCGGCGAGGGTGACGTCCGTCGGCACCCGCAGGGTGGTGCCGCCGAGCAACCGCACCAGGGGTACGCCCAGCCGCCGCGCGGCCAGGTCGTGCAGGGCCACGTCCACCGCCGCCTTCGCCGCCTCGTTGCCGACCACCGCGCGCTGCACCTCGGCGCACCGGGCCACCAGGTCGTCCGGGTCACGCCCGGTGAGCAGCGGGCCGAGCAGTTCCCGTACGCACGCCTGCGCGCCGGCGACCGACGCGCCGGTGACCTGCCACACCTGCGGCGCCTCGCCGAAGCCGGAGCGACCATCGGCGTCGATCAGCTCCACGATCAGGGTGTCCACGGTGGTGGTGCGGCGCAGCGCGGTGACGAAGGGGGTGTGTAAGGGGGCAGAAACCCGGTGGGTGCGTACCGCCGAGATCGTCATGTGGGGCACCCTATACGCAGGCACACGGCGGGAGGGGACACCGGATGGTCGTACGGGACTGGGAGCTGGTGGGCGCACCGAACGCCCGTGACCTGGGCGGGCTGCTCGGCGTCGACGGCCGCAGGGTGCGCCCCGGACGGCTGATACGCACCCCGGCGCTGGGTCGGCTCACCGACGAGGATCTGCGTGCGCTGGCCAAGCTGGGGCCGGCCTGCGTGCTCGACCTGCGCGCCTCTGCCGAGATCGACGTCGCCCCGGCCGACCGGCTGACCGGCGAGCCGCGGATCGTGCACCTGCCGGTACACGACCCGGAGCACCCGGTCTTCACGTACGTCTCGGCGGTGCTGCTCGGCCACGACCTCGACGCGTACGCGGAACTGGCCCGCGAGGGCACGGCGGGGGCGATGGCCGAGATCTACAGGTGGTTCGTCACCGGCGAGGCGGCCCGCGTCAACTTCGGCGCGGCGGTGCGGCTGGCCGCCCGGCCGGAGAACCTGCCGCTGCTCTACCACTGCTCCGCCGGCAAGGACCGCACCGGCTGGCTCACCGTCGTCCTGCTCAGCGCGCTCGGCGTGGACGAGGCGGCGATCCGCGCCGAGTACCTGCGCAACAACGCGCTCACCGACAGCCTGCGCGCGGTGATCATCGAGGCGATGCGACGCCGGCAGCCCGGTCTGGACGCCGACGCCGTGTTGCCGGTGCTGGAGGTCCGCGCCGCGTACCTCGACGCCGGCTACCAGGAGGTACGCCGGGTGCACGGCTCGTTCGACGCGTACCTGCGCGACGGGTTGGGGCTGACCGACGAGGTCGTCGAGGCGCTGCGGGCGCACCTGCTGGAGTGAGCGGCGCGGCGGGATCAGAGGCGGTGGCGGGCGGCCCACACCTGGGCCGAGATGTGCGCGAGCAGCCGGCAGGCGTCGTCCTCGACATCGTCGTCGCCGCCGGCCAGGTCGGTGGTGGTGCACACGGCGAGCACGTACGGCGGGGCGTCCTCGGGCAGCACCACGCCGGCGCTGTGGCGTACACCGCGTACCCAGCCGTTCTTGAGCGCGATGCGGGTGCCCTCGGGCAGGCCGGCGGCCAGGTCCTCGCGGTGCTCCTGGGCGAGCAGCACGTCCAGCATGGCGGCGCAGCCGGCCGGTGAGGCGAGGCGGCCGGGAATCGTGGCGCCGCTGGCCAACGCGCCCAGCAGGGCGGCCAGGTCGGCGGCGGTGACGGTGTTGGTGATGCCTGCCTCGCGGGCGGCGAAGTCCTCGATGCCCCGGCCGGTGACGCTGTCGCGGGCACCGGCCAGCGACCACACCTCGGCCACCGCGGGCAGTCCGACGTGGCCGAGGACCAGGTTGGTGGCCAGGTTGCTGGACCGCACGATCATCCGTTCGGCGAGCCAGCGCAGGGGCGCGACGCCGCCGAGCCGGTTCCACACGGCGTCGTCGTTGTCGTAGTGCGGGGCGCAGGAGAACCGGGGCGCGCCGGGCTGGGCCGAGTCGAACTCGTTGACCACCGGGACGTCGGCGTCCAGCTCCAGCGTGCCGGCCTCGGCGGCGCGGTGCAGCGCGGCCAGCACCCCCACCTTCATGGTGCTGGCGGCGTAGTGGCCGGCGTCGGCGTGGCGGGTCCAGGTCGGGGACGCGTCGACGCGACACACGTACGCCGAGACGGTGCCCGGCACCCGGTCCAGATGGGCGTCGAGATCGTCCCAGGTCATGCCGGTGACCGTAGCCGATCACCTGGCGGTCGGGCCCGCGTACCCCCGCCGGAAAAGCGACGGGCGCGCCGGCCGCAAGCGGCCGACGCGCCCGGTGTCGGGTGCTGGTGTCCTCAGCCGGCGTGCTTGCGGCGGGCGGTGGCCCGGCCGCGCTGCTGCTGGTCGAGCACCACCTTGCGGATGCGCACCGTGGCCGGGGTGACCTCGACGCACTCGTCCTCGCGGCAGAACTCGAGCGCCTGCTCCAGGGTGAGCTTGCGCGGCGGGACCAGCTTCTCGGTCTCGTCGGAGGTCGACTGCCGCATGTTGGTGAGCTTCTTCTCCTTGGTGATGTTGACGTCCATGTCGTCGGAGCGGGAGTTCTCCCCGACGATCATGCCCTCGTACACCTCGGTGGTGGGCTCGACGAAGAGCTGCCCGCGCTCCTGCAGGTTGGTCATCGCGAAGGCGGTGACCGCGCCGGCCCGGTCGGCGACGAGCGAGCCGTTGTTACGGGTGCGCAGCTCGCCGAACCACGGCTCGTACGACTCAAAGACGTGGTGCAGGATGCCGGTGCCCCGGGTGTCGGTGAGGAACTCGGTGCGGAAGCCGATCAGGCCGCGCGCCGGCACCAGCCACTCCATCCGGATCCAGCCGGTGCCGTGGTTGACCAGCTGCTCCATCCGGCCCTTGCGGGTGGCGAGGAGCTGGGTGATCGCGCCCAGGTACTCCTCCGGGGCGTCGATGGTCAGCCGCTCGACCGGCTCGCAGGTCTTGCCGTCGATCTCCTTGGTGACGACCTGCGGCTTGCCGACGGTCAGCTCGTAGCTCTCGCGGCGCATCTGCTCGACCAGGATGGCAAGCGCCAGCTCGCCGCGGCCCTGCACCTCCCAGGCGTCCGGCCGCTCGGTGGGCAGGACCCGCAGGGACACGTTGCCGATCAGCTCCTTGTCGAGCCGGTCCTTGACCATCCGCGCGGTGACCTTGGAGCCCTTGAGCCGGCCCACCAGCGGTGACGTGTTGGTGCCGATCGTCATCGAGATGGCCGGCTCGTCGACGGTGATCAGCGGCAGCGCGACCGGGTTCTCCACGTCGGCGAGGGTCTCACCGATCATGATCTCGGGGATGCCGGCGACAGCGATGATGTCGCCCGGACCGGCCGATTCGGCAGGCTTGCGCTCCAGGCCCTCGGTCATCAGCATCTCGGAGATGCGGACCCGCTGGGTGCTGCCGTCGGTGCGGCACCAGGCCACCGTCTGGCCCTTGCTGATCGTGCCCTGGCGGACCCGGCACAGCGCCAGACGGCCGAGGAACGGCGAGGCGTCCAGGTTGGTGACGTGCGCCTGCAGCGGCGCGCCGTCCTCGTACGCGGGGGCCGGGATGGTGTCGAGCAGGGTGCGGAACAGCGGCTCCAGCGAGGTGCTGTCGTCCGGCACCGACCCGTCGGCGGGCTGGGTCAGCGAGGCGATGCCGTCGCGGGCGCAGGCGTACACGATCGGGAAGTCGATCTGCTCCTCGTCGGCGTCCAGGTCGAGGAAGAGCTCGTAGGTGTCGTCCACGACCTCCTTGATCCGGGCGTCCGGACGGTCCACCTTGTTGATCACCAGGATGATCGGCATCCGGGCCCGCAGCGCCTTGCGCAGCACGAAGCGGGTCTGCGGCAGCGGGCCCTCGCTGGCGTCGACGAGCAGGACGACACCGTCGACCATGGTGAGGCCGCGCTCGACCTCACCGCCGAAGTCGGCGTGACCGGGGGTGTCGATGATGTTGATGGTGACCGGGTCGGAGCCGTCCGCCGGCAGGTAGTGCACGCCGGTGTTCTTGGCCAGGATCGTGATGCCCTTCTCCCGCTCCAGGTCACCCGAGTCCATCACCCGCTCGGTGTTCTCGCCGCGGGCACCGTAGGCGCCGGCCTGCCGCAACATGGCGTCGACCAGGGTGGTCTTGCCGTGGTCGACGTGAGCGATGATGGCGACGTTGCGGAGGTCGGTGCGAAGCTGCATACCCTCTATCCTTCCGCCTGCGCTCGCGCAGGCTGCGTCGGGGTCACCCCCAGGTGCCCCTGATCTATGGTGAAACTGCTGTCCTGGTCGTTGCCCCGGCTGGCATGCTGGCTCCCGTGTCCCGGGGGCCTGAGTGCACGACCTGCTGACCTGGGTGCAGGGTCTGCCCACTCTGTGGATCTACCTGGTCGCCGCGCTGATCGTGGCGGGCGAGACCGCGGTGATCTTCGGCCTGCTGGTGCCGGGTGAGGCTACCCTGCTGCTCGTCGGCTTCCTCACCTACAACGGTACCTTGCGGCTCGGACCGACGTTGCTCGCGATGATCGTCTCGGCGTTCGCCGGGGACGCGCTGGCGTTTCGCGCCGGCCGGCGCTACGGCCCGAAGCTGCGTGCCGGGCTGGGCCACCGGGTCGGGCCGGAGCGGTGGCGCCGGGCCGACGCGATGCTCGCCCGCCTCGGCGGCAGGGGCGTGTTCGCGGCGCGCTGGGTGGCCTTCGCCCGCACCCTGGTGCCCCGGCTGGCGGGCGGGGCCGGCATGTCGTACCGGCGGTTCGCGCCGTGGAACCTGGCCGGCATCGTGACCTGGGTCGGCGGTTCGGTGCTGCTCGGTCACCTCGCCGGTGAGTCGTACGACACGGTCTCCCGGCTGCTCGGCCGGGCCACCGGCGCGGCGCTGGCGTTGCTCGCCGGGCTGCTGGGGGTCGTGCTCGCCGGGCGGTGGCTGGGCCGCAACCCCGATCCTGTGCGCGCCCTGCTGTCCCGGGCCGCCGCGCTGCCGCCGGTGCGCTGGCTCAGCGCCCGCTACGGGGTGCTGTTCTTCCTGGTGGCCATGCGGATCGGGCCAGCCTGGACGCTGCTGCTCAATCTGGCCGCCGGGCTGCTGCTGCTCTTCGCCGCCGGGTTGGCCATCGCCGGCCTGCTCGCCGTGGTGGTACGCAACAGCGGGCTGGCCGCGCTGGACGGGGCGATCGCGGCCTGGTTCGCGGCCCGCCGCACCCCGGACGCCGCCGACGCCACCCTGGTCGTGGTGTCGCTGGTGCGCGGGTGGTTGCTGATCGTGCTGGTGGCGCTGGTGGCGGCGGTGCTCGCGTGGCGCAACCGGCCGTGGCGGGCGGACCTGCTCAGCGTGGTGGGCACGGTGGGCGCGTTCGTGCCGCTGGTCGTGCTGGCGGTGGTGGCCGAGTTGATCGGGGACGAGGCCGTCCTGTTCCCCACCCAGAACGCCATCGTCGCGGCGAGCTTCTGCACCCTGGCCTGGCTGGTGTCCCGCAGAACACACTGGCCGGTGGCGGTGGCCGCCTGGACGGTCGCCGCCGCAGGCGTGCTGGGGGTTGGCGCCGCGCGGCTCTACCTCGGCCTGGACACCGCGAGCGGTACGGCCGCGGCGGTGCTGCTGGGGGTGCTGTGGACTGTGGTGTTCATGGTCGCCTGGGCCACCAGGGACCGCGCGGTGGGCGACCGGGAGCAGCAGGCCGACCCTGTCCCGCCGCCGCAGGGGCCCCGCCGGCCGGTCGAACCTTGCTAGTCTGCGGCGACTGTCAGACGGGGGAGGAACACCATGCGTGTACGGACCGGTCGGGTGGGCGCACTCGTGCTCGCCGGGCTCCTGCTCGCCGGTGGGGTGGTCGGCTGCGCCGGTAAGGGGGAACGTCCGCAGGACCAGGCCGCCTCCGTCTCGGTCACCGGGACGCCGGTGGAGGACGCCGCCGTCGACGAGTCCACCGACGAGCCGAGCGCGTCGGCGAGCGCGGTGGCGGCCCTCGGCGCCGCCCCGAGCCGCAAGCCGTCGGCGTCGCCCTCGCCGTCGAAGAAGCCGACCCGTTCCACGGGCGCGGCGCCGAAGCCCCGTGCGGTCGCCAAGCCGCCCACCGAGACGAAGGTCCCGCCGCCGCCGCCGAAGCCCGCCCCCTCGTCCTGCAAGCCCAGCTACAAGGGCACCCAGGCGAGCCGCGCCGACGTGAAGGCGGCACTGAGCGCCGCCGCCGGCCGCACCTACTGGCCCAGCTCGGCGCCGGAGCTCAAGATCCCGCTGGACCTGGTCAAGGCCACCGCCTGGCAGGAGAGCGGCTGGCAGTCCAACATCTACGCCTGCGACGGCGGCGTCGGGTTGATGCAGGTGATGCCGGACACCGCGACCTGGATGAACCAGCGGTTCGAGCAGAGCTACGCCATCGCCGACTACCAGGACAACGCGTACCTGGGGGCCAACTACCTGGCCTGGCTGACCAAGTACATCGGCGACATGTACTTCGAGGCCGACTACCGGCTCGACGCGGACCTGTGCACCGCCGAACTGGACTCCTGCCTGCTCAACGCCGTCATCTCCGCGTACAACTACGGGCACGGCGCGGTGGCGCGGGAGGGCAAGCCGCTCGCCATCCCCAATCCGTCGTACGTGCGCAACGTGCGAGCGCTGATGACCGAGTGCGTCTGTCTCGGGTACTGAGCACACGAAAAAGGGGCGGGGTCGAGCCCGCCCCTTTTCGTGCGCGTCAGTCCCGCGCGGCCACCGGCTCGCGCGTCGCCGGGACATCGCCGCCCGGGTGGGCGTCGACGCGGCCCGGCCACCAGAAGCGGTCCGCGAGCACGAACGCCAGCGCGGGCACCAGCACCGTGCGGACCAGCAGGGTGTCCAGCAGGACGCCGATGCACACGATGACGCCGATCTGCGTGAGCGTGATCAGCGGTAGCACGCCGAGCACGGCGAACACCGCGGCGAGCAGCACACCGGCGCTCGTGATCACACCTCCGGTGACCCGCAACGCGGACAGCATTCCGGCGCGGGTGCCCGCGCTGCGGGCGTCCTCCCGGGCGCGGGTGACCAGGAAGATGTTGTAGTCCACGCCGAGCGCCACCAGGAACACGAAGGCGAGCAGCAGCACGCCGCTGTCGAGCGCCGGGAAACCCAGCACGTGGTCGAAGAGCAGCCACGCCGCGCCGAGGCTGGCGAAGAACGACGCGATCACGGTGAGCACCAGCAGCACCGGCGCCAGCAGACCCCGCAGCAGCAGCACGAGCACCGCGCCCACCAGCAGCAGGATGATCGGCAGGATCAGCCGCAGGTCACGGTCGTTGGCCCGCTCGGAGTCGTAGGTGGCGGCCACGGTGCCGCCGACGATCGCCCCCGAAGGTGCCTCGGCTCCGGCGGCGGCCGGGGGAGCGGAGTCGGGAACTGCGGCGACCGCGTCGCGCAGCGCCTCGATCGTGCGGTCCGAGGCGGTCGTTCCGGGCTCGGCGTCCAGCACCACGTCGACCTGGGCGACGGTCTGACCGGCGTCGCCGGGCCGCGCCGAGGCGACGCCGGGTACGGCGGCGGCGACGTCGGTGACCGCCCGCACCGCCGCCGGGCTGGTGAGCACGGCCACCGGCTGGGTGCTGCCGGCGGGGAACGCGCGGGCGAGGGTCTGCGCCGCGGTGACCGCTTCCGGCTCGGCCCGGAACTGCTCGGTCTCGGACAGTCCGGTGCGGATCCCCAGCCCACCCAGCGACAGACCGGCGAGCAGCACTGTGGCCAGCACCGCGACCACCACCGGGCGGCGCTGCACGGCGGCACCCAGGCGGCCCCAGAGCCGACCCTCCCGGACCGGGCCGTCGACGCGGGGCACGAACGGCCAGAACAGCCCGCGACCGAAGAGCACCAGGACGGCGGGGAGTACGAACAGCGCCGAGGCCATGGCGAAGACCACCCCGGTGGCGCAGGCGACGGCCAACGCCCGGTTCGTCTCCTGCTCGCTGAGCAGCAGGGTGAGCACGCCGAGCACCACGGTGCCGCCACTGGCCAGGATGGGCTCGGCGGTACGCCGCAGCGCGGACCGCATCGCCGCGTACCGGTTCTCCTCGCGCCGCAGCTCCTCCCGGTAGCGGGCGATGAGCAGCAGGGCGTAGTCGGTGGCGGCGCCGAAGACCAGCACGCTGGCGATGCCGGTGACCTGGCCCTGCTGGAGGTTGATACCGACCGCCGGCACGATCGTGTCGACCGCGCGCAGGGTGAGCTGCTCGGTCGCCGCGACCACGACCAGCGGCACGATCCACAGGAAGGGACTGCGGTACGTGATCAACAGCAGTAACGCGACCACTGCGGCGGTGACCGCGAGCAGTGTGACGTCGGCGCCCTCGAAGACCGAGGACAGGTCCGCGGTGAAGGCGGGTGCGCCGGTGACCTCGGCGGTCAGCCCGTCCGGCAGCGTCGCCAGCGCGTCGCGCAACCGGGTGACGGTGTCGGTGACCGCCTCCTGACCGCCGGCGGTGTCCAGCGGGACGGCGACGAGCGCGACAGTGCCGTCCGGGGAGACCTGCGCGGGGCTGACCTGCCCGCCCACGGCGAAGCGGCCCAGGTCGCCGGTGCGGGCGGCGAGGGTCATCCGGTCGGCCTCGCTCAGTGCCCCGCCGTCGCCGCGACTGACGACCACGATGGCCGGCTGGACATCGTGGGACGGCAGTTGGTCCTGCAGGCGCTGCACCTGGGTCGACTCCCACCGGGCCGACAGGCCGGTCGCGGACACCGGCGCCGGGTTGTCCGGCCGGGGGATCCCGAAGACGGCCGCGCCGACGACGAGCGCGGCGGCCACGGTGAGCCAGGCGGCCAGCCGGCCACGCGCGACAGTGGTGAAGACGGACATCGCTGACCCCTAGGTCTGTCGAACGTCGAGTATCTTGATGGTCGAGATTATCGACGGTTGTTCTATGCTGCAACCCGGGGACCGACGACGGGGAAAGAAGCGGCGCGAGGTGGCGACTCACGGCATGTACCGGCGGCGTGACACGCGCCGCGACCAGCTGGTCGCGGAGATCACCAACAACCTCCGGCGGTACGCGGTGGACGCCCAGCAGGTCGGCCACGCCTTCGCCAACCTGCACGGCCTCAACCCGACCGACCTGAACGCGTTGATCGCGGTGATGGACGCCGAGCTGTTCGGCGATCCGATCACCCCCGGCCGCCTCGGTGCGCAGCTCAACCTGTCGTCCGGCTCGGTCACCGCGCTGATCGACAGGCTGGAACGGGCCGGGCACATCCGTCGGGACCGGGACACCGTCGACAGGCGCAAGGTGCTGCTGCACTACGCCGACCGGGGCGCCGCGTTGGCGACGGAGTTCTTCCGCCCGCTGGGCGCCCGGACCGACACGGTGATGGACCGCTTCGGTGAGGACGAGCTGGAGGTGGTGCACCGGTTCCTGGCGGAGATGAGCGAGTCACTGCGGGCGCATCGCGACGCGGTCCGCGCCGCCCGGCCCGAGCCGCCCCACCGGGCGACGGGCTGAGCGTGCCGGGTCAGCTCGTCGCCCGCCTCGCCGCCGCCGCGCTGCGGCTGCCCGCCGTGCGTCCCGGCCCGGTGCGGATCACCCGTGACATCCCGGTCCGGGTGCGGGACGGCGTCGTGCTGCGGACCGACCACTACGCCCCCGGCGACAGGCCCGCCCCGACCGTGCTGATCCGTACCCCGTACGGGCGGGGCGGACCGTTGCGGCTGCTCGGCCGGTTGCTCGCCGCGCGCGGCCGACACGCGGTGATCCAGTCCTGCCGCGGCACCGGCGGCTCCGGCGGCACGTTCGCCCCGCTGGTGCACGAGCGTGACGACGGGGTGGACACCCTCGACTGGCTGCGCCGCCAACCCTGGTGGTCCGGAACGCTCGGCATGTTCGGGGTCAGCTACCAGGGCTTCGCCCAGTGGGCGCTGGCCGCCGACGCCGGCGATGAGCTGCGCGCGATGGTCGCGGTGGTGACCGCGTCGTCCACCCGGGACTCGACGTACGCGGGGGAGTCGTTCGCCCTGGACACCGTGCTGACCTGGGCCGAGCTGCTGCACGCCCAGACCGTGCCGAGGCTGGCCCGGCAGTGGGAACTCAAGCGTGGGCAGCCCCGCCTGGCGGCCGCCCTGGACCACCTGCCGCTGGCCCAGGCGGACCGGGTGGCCACCGGCGTCACGATCCCGTTCTTCCAGGAGTGGCTGCGCCACCACGACCCCGACGCCGCGTACTGGCGCAGCCGTGTCTTCGCCGACCGGGTCGCCCGGGTGCGCGCGCCAGTGGTCATGGTCACCGGCTGGCACGACATCTTCCTGCCGGCCCAGCTCGACGACCACGCCGCCCTGCGTGCCGCGGGCGCCCGACCGCGGCTGGTGATCGGCCCGTGGACGCACGGCAGCCCCGGCCTCTTCGTCGCCGCGCTCCGCGAGGGGCTGGCCTGGCTGGACGAGCACCTGAACGGGTCCGCCGCCGACGGGCGACGGCCCACCGAGCGGTCTCGCGGGGGCCCGGTCCGGCTGCACGTGGGCGGTCCCGGCGGCGGTTGGCGGGACCTGCCGGACTGGCCACCGCCGGCCACCGACACCGCGTGGCACCTGCACGCGGGCGGCGAGCTGGCGACCCGTCCCCCGCAACCCTCGGCGCCGGACGAGTTCCGGTACGACCCGGCCGACCCCACCCCGTCCCTCGGTGGCCCGCTGCTCGTCGCCAAGCGAGCCGGCCGGGTGGACAACAGGCACGTCGAGGCCCGGTCCGACGTGCTCACGTACACCAGTGCCCCGCTCACCGGGCCGGTCGAGGTGATCGGCGGTGTACGCGCGGAGATCCACGTCCGTAGCGAGCTCGCGTACCTGGACGTCTTCGTCCGGCTGTGCGATGTGGACCGGCGGGGACGGTCCCGCAACGTGTGCGACGGGCTGGTCCGGATCACGCCCGGCCGGTTCGCCGCCGACGGTTCCGGGGCGCTGCGGGTTCCGGTGCGGCTCTGGCCGACCGCGTACCGGTTCGCGGCCGGCCACCGACTGCGCGTCCAGGTCGCCGGTGGCGCACACCCGCGCTGGGCGCGCAACCCGGGCAGCGGTGAGCCCCTCGGCACAGCGGTGACGCTGCGTGCCGGCCGGCGGCAGGTCCTCCATGACCCCGCGCATCCCTCGGCGCTGTGGCTGCCGATCGTCCAATTCGAATAGACACCATCTGAGCTGGGCATTCATGTTTTGCGCGGGCTATGGTTGGGTCAACGCCCGGCGTCGTGCACCAGTAGGCCGGGCTCGCCCGTAAAACAGACACCGCGTACGCGGTGTGACATCGTGCGCTCGGCCCCCGTCAATCCGAAAGGGGGCCCCATGACCCGGGCTCCGACGAACCTGTTGGCCGTCCGAAGTCTCCTTCTCGCGCACCTCAACGTCGACCCGAACACCGACCGCCCCGCCGACCTGGAGCCGGCCGAGGTGGGGATCGTCGGCGACCCGGCCCACCGGGGCGGCTACCACTGTGGATCGGACCGGGTGGTGGCCAATGACTACTCGGTGGTGGAGTCGTCGCGGGACCGCAACGGCCTGACCCTCGACGCGGCGGCGTTGGACGTCGGCGGCTTCGAGGTCCGCTCCGGCGGACGTACGCACACGCTGTCCAGCTTCTCGATCTGGTGTGTGGGGCAGTGTGCCGCGAACGCGGCGGACACCGGGGACATCCGCGAGATCATCTACAGCCCCGACGGTACGACAGTGAAGCGGTGGGACCGGCTCGGCAAGCGCACCAGCGGCGACAGCTCGCACCTCTGGCACACCCACTTCAGCTTCTTCCGTGACGCCACCAAGGCCGGCCGCGACCAGCGGCCGCTGTTCCGCCGCTACCTGACAAGCATCGGCCTCATCGAGGCCGCCCCGACCCCACCTGTGGAGGACGAGATGGAACTCAGCGACCGACTCACGCGGGACACGGGCCGCCCGCAGCGCACCGTCGACGATGTCCTGGCGGACCTGTCGAACCTGCGGAACTGGCTCGTGTCCACGCCGAACTCGCCGGGGGTGGTCGACGCCCCGGCGCCGGGCTCCCCGCTGGCCGTGCTCCTCGCTGCCGCCGGGCGGCCTGCGGCCGAGGTCGACGAGCCGGCGCTCGCCGGGGAGTTGCTCCGGGTGCTCACCCCACAGGCGATCGCCGCCGCGATCCCGACGAGCCTCGCCAAAGAGGTCGCCGACGAGCTGGCCCGTCGGCTCGTCGCCTGAGCGAGAGGCGGTCCGTCCCCACCGGGCCGCCTCTCTTCATCGCGCATCCGCAACAACTATTGGGCAATAGCCATTGCGCAACTGCTGTTGTGGATGAAACGGTGGGGAACATGAACACGCCCGACGTACGCCAGGTCACCGACTCCCGGGTGCTGGCCGCCATGGCCCATCCCCTGCGCCGCCGACTGATGGATGTGCTCAAGGTGCACGGCCCGTCGACTGTCGGTCTGCTCGCCGAGCGCACCGACCAGGCGCCCGCGAACGTCAGCCACCACCTCAAGGTGCTCGCCGCCGCCGACCTCGTCACCGAGGCACCCGAGCTGGCCCGGGACCGCCGGGAACGATGGTGGCGACTTGTCACGCGGGGAGTTGCCTGGTCCAGCCGCGACTTCGACGCCGACCCGGCCGCCCGGGCGGTCGCCGACGCCGCCACCTCGCTCAACCTGGACCGGCACGTCGCCCTGGCCCGGGCCTGGCACGCCGCCGACGAGTCGGCGCAGGCCACCTGGGCCGACGCGGCGTTCTCCAACGACCGGTGGCTGCACCTCACGCCGGACGAGCTGGCCGAGCTGGGCCGCGAGGTGACCGATCTGCTGGCCCGCTGGGGTGAGCGCGGCGTGCCCGACGACGGGGGCGAACGACAGCCCGTCTTCGTGTTCGTCCACGGCGTACCGGCCCGGCCGTGACGGCGGCCACCCGCACCGACCCGGGCCCGGTCCGACCGGCCCGCGGGCTGCTGCGGCACCGCGACTTCCGCCTGCTCTGGGCCGGGCAGACGGTCAGCAGCATCGGCAGCAACGTCACCACTGTCGCGCTGCCGCTGGTGGCGGTCGCCGTGCTCGACGCCAGCACCTTCCAGGTGGCGGTCCTCACCGCCGCGGCCTGGCTGCCCTGGCTGCTGATCGGCCTCCCGGCCGGCGCGTGGGTGGACCGGCTGCCACGCCGACCCCTGATGGTGGTCTGCGACCTGCTCTGCGCCCTGGCCTTCCTGAGCGTGCCGGTGGCCGCCGCCCTGAGCCGCCTCACCGTCGCGCAGTTGCTGCTGGTGGCGCTCGGTGCCGGCACCGCGCGGGTCTTCTTCGAGACCGCCGACCAGGTCTACCTGCCGGTGCTGCTGCGGCCCGAGCAACTGCCCGAGGGAAACGCGAAACTACAGGCCACGCAGACCGCGAGCTACGTCGTCGGGCCCGGCATCGCCGGTCTCATCGCCCAGCTCACCGGGGCGGTCGCCGCGTTGCTGCTGGACGCGCTGACGTTCCTGTTCTCGGCGATCTTCCTGCTGCGCATCCGCACCGCCGAGCCGCGCCCCACCCGGCCCGACCGGTCCCGTTCGCTGCGTCGCGACATCGCCGAGGGGCTGCGCTTCGTCGTCCGCGACCCGTACCTGCGGGTGCTGACGGTCTTCGGCGCGGCCAGCAACATCGGGCTGACCGGCTACCAGGCCGTCCTGGTGGTGTTCCTGGTGCGGGAGCTGCGGCTCGCGCCGGGCCTGGTGGGCGTGCTGGTCGGCGTGATGAGCGTCGGGGGAATCATCGGCGCGCTGCTGGCCACCGCTTTGGCCCGCCGGTGTGGCACCGCGCGCGCCATGCTGATCGGGGCAGCGCTCACCGGCCCACCCGCCCTGCTCATCCCGTTGGCCGCGCCGGGCGTCGGGCTGGTCTGGCCGGCCCTCGGCGGCGTGCTGATCGGCCTCGGAGTGGCCATCGGCAACGTGGTCAAGGGCGCCTTCCGGCAGGCGTACACGCCGCACCACCTGCTCGGCCGCGTGACGGTGAGCATGCAGCTGCTCAACTTCGGTGCCATCCCGCTGGCGGCCGTGCTGGCCGGAGCGCTCGGCGCGCGCTACGACGTCGGCACAGCGATAAGCGTGATGACCGCCTGGTTGGCGATCACCCCGCTGATCCTGCTGATCGGACCGCTCCGGCGGCGGCGGGACCTGCCCGCCGCCCCGGCAGCGTCTTGAGTGCACTGCGACGGCGGCCGGGGACCGACCGCCGTCACCGGCACGGAGCTACATCGGGCGGACGTTGTCCGCCTGCGGGCCCTTCTGCCCCTGGGTCACCTCGAACTCGACCTTCTGGCCCTCGTTGAGCTCCCGGTAACCGCTCGTCGCGATGGCGGAGTAGTGGACGAACACGTCCGGCCCTCCACCATCCTGCTCGATGAAGCCGAAGCCCTTTTCCGAGTTGAACCACTTAACCGTGCCGGTTGCCATGCATCTCTCCCTGTTCAAAGCGGCGGACCACCGGCCCGTGGCCGATGGTCGCCCGTACCTGTTCGACAGTAACGGGCGAAGCCCCGATCTGCCGGCCGAAGTGCCGTAGGTGTTTACTCGAACTCAGATGAACTCTGCGCGCGCCGCCACCCGAAAGCCGCCCCGACCACCCTCCGCTGCGGCATGCTTGCGCCGATGAGAGGTGCCGCAGCCGCCGCGCTGACCGAGCTGGAGCGCGAGATCGACGCGCCCGGTTCCGGCCTGGACCGGCTCCACCTGGTGCCCACCCCGTTCGTGCCGGAGGTGTGGCTGCACCTCGCCGAGGACGCGATCGTCTGGTGGGCCCGGATGGAGGCGCTCGCCGGGCACCCCCTGCCGCCGCCGTACTGGGCCTCCGCCTGGGCCGGTGGCCAGGCCCTCGCCCGGCACCTGCTGGACCACCCGGAGCTGGCCGCCGGACGCCGCGTCATCGACCTCGCCGCCGGATCCGGGCTGGTGGCCATCGCCGCCGCGCTGGCCGGCGCCACCCACGTCCTGGCCAACGACATCGACTCGTACGCCGTGGCGGCCATCACGCTCAACGCGCGCGCCAACCGGGTCGCCGTCGACGTCAGCGGCGACGACCTGCTCGACAGTGTCGGCGTCGACGCGGACCTGGTGGTCGCCGGGGACGTCTTCTACAGCCGCCCGATGGCCGAGCGGATGCTGCCGTTCCTGCGACGGGCCGTCGCCTCCGGCGCCGAGGTGCTGGTCGGAGACCCCGGCCGCGGGCACCTGCCGGCCGACGGGCTGCGGGTGCTGGCCGACTACCCGGTGCCCACCACCGAGCCGTCGGTGGACTCGTCGCTGCGCCGGGTACAGGTGCTGCGACCCACCTGACGCGCGAGCCCTCTCAGGGGCGACCCCGAGACGGATACCAGGGGACCCTGGGGGCTGCGACCGGATGTCCGGGCCAGTGCGGCGGCCATAGCGTACGAGGCATGACGCAATGGCTGGCCCAGGTCGGAGAACTGCCCATCCTGGTGCTGATGGGCGTGCTCGGACTGGTCATGCTCTTCGACGCCGTACCGCTGCTGGGCGTGCTGATCCCCGGCGACGTGGCGATCCTGGCCGCGGTCGGGGTGGGTCGCCCGTCCACCGGGCTTGCCACCTTCGCCGCGGTGCTTGTCGGGTGCCTGGCCGGCTGGTCGCTGAGCTTCCTGGTCGGTCGCCGCTACGCCGAACCCCTGCGTCGCAGCCGGATCGGGGGCTGGATCGGCGAGTCGCGCTGGAGCGCGGCGGAGGGAATCCTCAGCCACGGCGGCGGCCGGATGATGATGGTCGCGCCATTCCTGCCAGTGTTCAACGCGCTGCTGCCGCTGGCCGCCGGTGGCCTGCGGATGTCGTACCGCCGATTCCTCGGAAGCGCGGCCCTCGGCGCGGCCGCCTGGGCCGGTCTTTACCTGGCGCTGGGCACCGCGTCGCGGGCGCTGGCCGGGCTGCTGCCGGGGACGCCCAACCCGCTGCTGGTCACCATGGGGGTGGGGCTGGTACTGGCGTTTGTCGTGCTGGTGGGGGCGCGGCGGCGGTTCGCTGCTCTTGCTGGGTGAGCTTGTCGCTTGTCGCTTGTCGCTTGTGGCGGTGGGGGGCGGGGGGCCGCCGGGGGGCCCCCCCCCGCGGGGGGGGCCGCCCCGGCGCGTCTGTGGTGTGGGATGCTCGACCGCATGCGGCTGGAGAACGTCTGGTTGCGGTACCACAGGCGTGGTCCGTGGGTACTGCGGGACGTGGACGTGCAGATCGGTCCGGGTGAGGTAGCGGTCGTCCTGGGCCGCAACGGGGTGGGCAAGTCCACGCTGCTCCAGGCGGCCGCCGGGGTGCTGCGGCCGAGCCGGGGCCGCGTCGTCGACAGGCCCGCCCGGGTGGGCTGGGTGCCGGAGCGTTTCCCGGCCGACCAGCCCTTCACCGTCTCCCGCTATCTGACCGGCATGGCCCGCGTGGCCGGGTTGGGGCGGTCGGCCGCCGACGAGGCGGTGGCGACCTGGACGCAGCGGCTCGGCCTGGGCGCGTTCAGCTCCGTGCGACTTCCGGAGTTGTCCAAGGGCACCGCGCAGAAGGTGGGTCTCGCCCAGGCCATGCTGCGACCGCCCGGCCTGCTGGTGCTCGACGAGCCGTGGGAGGGTCTCGACGCCGCGACCCGCGAGCTGGTTCCTGGGCTGATCGACGAGGTGCTGGCCGACGGCGGCACGGTCCTGGTGAGCGACCACCGCGGGGAGACGGTCCGGCTACCGGCCGCGCGCCGTTGGGCGGTGGCCGCCGGCACGCTGACCGAGGAGACCGCGCCGACCGACGACGCCATCGCGGTGGTCGAGGTCGCGGTGCCTGCCGCGCGGGTCGCCAGCACCGTCGCCCGGTTGCGCGCCGAGGGCCACCAGATTCTTCGAGTACGCGCCGACACCTCCATTACCGCACCGCAGGCACGCCCCACGGCCCCGTCAATTCCACCGGCTCCCGACCAGTCCGAGGGCACGGACGCCGTCGAGCAGGCAGCGGGGGAGGCCCGATGAGCGCCCTGGTGCGGATGCGGCTGGCGGGGTTCCTGCGCACCGGTCGGGCGTTGGCGCCGTTGCTCGCGGGTCTCGTCGTGCTCGGCACGCTCTACGGCGGCGGCCGGGCCCAGCCGGCGGAGGCGTACGGCGTCTCGGCAGTGGTGCTCTTCCCGGTGCTCGCCTGGCAGACCAAGATCCTGCTGGACATCGAGCCGGACGTGCAGCGCCGGCTCGCCCAGGTGACGGTCGGGGTGGCCCGGGAGCGCCTGGCCGGGCTCCTGGCGGCCTGCGTGGCGGCGCTGGTCGCGGTGGCGGTCGCGCTGGTCTTCCCGTGGTTGGTGGGCGGGGTCACCGGCCCGGTCGAGCCGGGGGACCGGTCGGTGTCCGTCGGCATCGCGCTGGGGCTGTGGGCGCACCTGCTCGCCCTACCCGCGGCGGTCGCCCTCGGCGCGCTGGCCAGCCGGGCGTCGGTCGGCGGTGCCGCGTACGGCGTGGCGGTGCTGGCCCTCGGCGGTGTCGGTGCGGTGGCTCTCGGTCTGCGGGGTTCGGTGGCGCCCTGGCTGGTGCCGCCGATCATGGCCACGGCCCGGACGACCGCGGGTGACGCTGCCGCGCTGACAGTGCTCGGGTTGACGCTCTGGGCGCTGGCGTGGAGCGCCGCCGCGGTCGGGGGCTACCTGTGGCGCAGGCGGGCCCAGGGCTGACTGTGACTCAGCTCACCAGGGGCGATTTGGTGCTGGTCACGCGGCCGCGTACTCTTCAAACGTCGTCCGCATTATTGCGGACGAGGAACCACCCAGAGACCGCTGGTCACCGTGCTCCGGCACGGTCGAAGGTCCCGCGACAACGGGCGACCCGCGTAGGGCGGCAAGCGTAACTCGGCAGTGAACATGGTCCGCCGACTGTGTTGATCCGCCGGCCCTCGCCCCGTGCGCCCTGCGCCGGGGCTTTTCGTTGTCGTGTCGCCTCCGCCCCCGCTCCGGCTTCGGCCGCATCGGGGACCAGCCTCGAGTAACGAGAGAGGAGGGACATGGCGGACAAGCCGATCCGGGCCGACAAGGCCACGGCCGTCGCTGAGCTGACCGAGAACTTCCGCAACGCGGGCGCCACCGTGCTGACCGAGTACCGCGGTCTGACGGTTTCCCAGCTCACCCAGCTGCGGCGCTCGCTCGGCGCCGAGACCAGCTACACGGTCGCGAAGAACACGCTGGCGAAGCGTGCCGCGACGGACGCGGGCATCAACGGCCTCGACGAGCTGTTCACCGGTCCTACCGCGCTGACTTTCGTTTCGGGCGACGTCGTCGAGGCGGCGAAGGGGCTTCGCGACTTCGCGAAGGCCAACCCGAAGCTCGTCATCAAGGGCGGCGTCTTCGAGGGCCGGGCCATTTCTGCGGCCGAGGTCACGAAGCTTGCCGACCTGGAGTCCCGCGAGGTGCTGCTGGCCAAGCTGGCCGGCGCGATGAAGGGCAACCTGAGCAAGGCCGCGGCCCTGTTCCAGGCTCCGCTCTCCAAGGCCGCCCGCGCGGCGGCCGCCCTGGCGGACAAGAAGCGCGAGCAGGAGGGCGCCGAGGCGGCCTGAGGCCGCGCGGCGCACCCACGTTCTTTAACAACCTTTAGAAAGGACGCCAGACATGGCGAAGCTCAGCACCGACGAGCTGCTTGACGCGTTCAAGGAGATGACGCTGATCGAGCTCTCCGAGTTCGTGAAGCAGTTCGAGGACACCTTCGAGGTCACCGCCGCCGCTCCGGTCGCGGTTGCCGCCGCCGGTGGTGGCGCCGGTGGCGCTGCCGCCCCGGCCGAGGAGGAGAAGGACGAGTTCGACGTCGTCCTCGAGGCTGACGGTGGCAAGAAGATCCAGGTCATCAAGGTCGTGCGTGAGCTGACCGGCCTGGGCCTCAAGGAGGCCAAGGACGCGGTCGAGTCCGCGCCGAAGGCCATCCTGGAGAAGGTCAACAAGGAGACCGCCGAGAAGGCGAAGGCCAAGCTCGAGGGCGAGGGCGCCAAGGTCACCCTCAAGTGACCTGACGCTTCACCTGCGCGTATCCCCGGCTCGGTGAGCTGGGACACGATCGCGTCGCGGCGGGCGGTGATCCGACACGGATCGCCGCCCGCCGTGTTTCGTGGCTCGGTCGACAACCGTCCTGAGCTGGGCGGCAACGGTCGATGTCCGGTCTGAGGGGGAGCGGTCCCGATCGCCCTCAGGTGGGAAAGAACCGACGACCCGGATACCGGCCCTTGACGCGGCCCCGGGCTGCCAGGCACGCTGAACACCAGCAAGACACCGCGCTTGCGACGGCCACGACGTGGGTAATGACAGCGGCGGCACCATCGGCCGCGGCAACCCGAGCGGCCCAGTGGGGACGTTGCGTTCTGAGCGGCCCGGCAAACCCCGGTTTACGGGGGCCGAGGCGCGTTCCGCGAACGACCTGCGGGGTGGGCTGGACAGCGGTTAGCCTCTCGGCTACACTGCTAGTTTGCGCTGCCTTCCGACTTGACCCCTGCTCGGAAATGTCCGTTTACGGATATTTCTGGTGGGGTCATTGGAGTGCACGCGTACCAGCCGTTCTGCAGCACCGGTCCTCGGAAGGACGCATCTTGGCAGCTTCCCGCCCTGCGAAGACCAGTCGTACGTCGAGCGCATTCGCTCCCCGCCGAGTTTCATTCGGCAGGATCACCGAACACCTCGAGGTCCCCAACCTCCTTGCCATCCAGAACGAGTCCTTCGACTGGCTCGTCGGCAACGAGGCTTGGCAGGGCCGGTCGGCGGACGACCCGCACGCACGCTCGGGTCTCGCGGAGATCCTTGAAGAGATCAGTCCCATTGAGGACTTCTCCGGCACCATGTCACTCTCCTTCTCGGCGCCGCGCTTCGACGAGGTCAAGGCCTCGATCGAGGAGTGCAAGGAGAAGGACCTGACCTACTGCGCTCCGCTCTTCGTGACCGCGGAGTTCACCAACAACACCACTGGCGAGATCAAGAGCCAGACGGTGTTCATGGGTGACTTCCCGATGATGACGCCCAAGGGCACCTTCGTCATCAACGGCACCGAGCGCGTCGTGGTCAGCCAGCTCGTCCGGTCCCCGGGCGTGTACTTCGACAAGCAGCCGGACAAGACCTCCGACCGCGACCTCTCCAGCGTCAAGGTCATCCCGAGTCGGGGTGCCTGGCTGGAGTTCGACATCGACAAGCGCGACACGGTCGGCGTTCGCATCGACCGCAAGCGTCGGCAGGCCGTCACGGTCCTGCTCAAGGCCATCGGATGGTCGGCCGAGCGGATTCGTGAGAAGTTCGGCTGGTCCGAGCTGATGATGACCACGCTCGAGAAGGACCACATCGCCGGCGCCGACGAGGCTCTGCTCGACATCTACCGCAAGCTCCGCCCTGGCGAGCCGCCGACGCGCGAGAACGCCCAGACCCTGCTCGACAACCTCTTCTTCAACCCGAAGAGGTACGACGTCGCCAAGGTCGGGCGCTACAAGTTCAACAAGAAGCTCGAAGTCGACGTGCCGATCACCACCGGCACGCTGACCGAGGACGACATCGTCGCCACCGTGGAGTACCTGTGCCGGCTGCACGCCGGTGAGGACGGCTACGAGGCCGACGACATCGACCACTTCGGCAACCGTCGCCTGCGCACCGTGGGTGAGCTGATCCAGAACCAGGTTCGGGTCGGCCTCTCCCGCATGGAGCGGGTCGTCCGCGAGCGGATGACCACGCAGGACGTCGAGGCGATCACCCCGCAGACCCTGATCAACATCCGCCCGGTGGTGGCGGCGATCAAGGAGTTCTTCGGGACGTCGCAGCTGTCCCAGTTCATGGACCAGACCAACCCGCTGGCGGGCCTGACCCACCGGCGTCGGCTGAGCGCGCTCGGCCCGGGTGGTCTGTCCCGGGAGCGGGCCGGCTTCGAGGTCCGCGACGTGCACCCGTCCCACTACGGCCGGATGTGCCCGATCGAGACGCCGGAAGGCCCGAACATCGGCCTGATCGGCGCGCTGTCCACCTTCGCCCGGGTCAACCCGTTCGGCTTCATCGAGACGCCGTACCGGAAGGTCGTCGAGGGTCGGGTCACCGACCAGATCGACTACCTGACCGCGGACGAGGAGGACCGGTTCGTCAAGGCCCAGGCCAACGCGCGGCTGAAGGCGGACGGCACGTTCGCCGAGGAGCGGGTGCTCTGCCGTCGTAAGGGCGGCGAGACCGAGGACGTCGTCCCCGGTGCCGTCGACTACATGGACGTCTCGCCCCGGCAGATGACCTCGGTCGCGACCGCCATGATTCCGTTCCTCGAGCACGACGACGCCAACCGGGCACTGATGGGCGCGAACATGCAGCGCCAGGCGGTGCCGCTGGTCAAGGCCGAGGCGCCGCTCGTGGGTACGGGCATGGAGTACCGGGCCGCGGTCGACGCTGGCGACGTGGTGGTCGCCGAGGTCGGCGGTGTGATCGAGGATCTCTGCGCCGACTACGTCACCATCCACCAGGATGACGGCCACCGCCGGACGTACCTGCTGCACAAGTTCCGCCGCTCCAACGCCGGCTCCTGCGTCAACCAGAAGCCGGTGGTCTTCGAGGGCGACCGCGTCGAGGCCGGTCAGGTCATCGCCGACGGTCCCTGCACCGACGAGGGCGAGATGGCGCTCGGACGCAACCTGCTGGTGGCGTTCATGTGCTGGGAGGGTCACAACTACGAGGACGCGATCATCCTGTCGCAGCGCCTCGTGCAGCAGGACGTGCTCACCTCGATCCACATCGAGGAGCACGAGGTCGACGCCCGGGACACCAAGCTCGGTCCGGAGGAGATCACCCGCGATATCCCGAACGTCAGCGAGGAAATGCTCGCTGACCTCGACGAGCGCGGCATCATCCGGATCGGCGCCGAGGTCGTCCCCGGTGACATCCTGGTCGGCAAGGTCACGCCCAAGGGCGAGACCGAGCTGACCCCGGAGGAGCGGCTGCTCCGCGCGATCTTCGGTGAGAAGGCGCGTGAGGTTCGGGACACCTCGCTGAAGGTGCCGCACGGCGAGACCGGCACGGTCATCGGCGTGCGCACGTTCTCCCGCGAGGACGGCGACGAGTTGCCGCCGGGCGTCAACGAGCTGGTCCGGGTCTACGTCGCCCAGAAGCGCAAGATCCAGGACGGCGACAAGCTCGCCGGTCGGCACGGCAACAAGGGCGTCATCTCGAAGATCCTCCCGATCGAGGACATGCCGTTCCTGGAGGACGGCACCCCGGTCGACATCGTGCTCAACCCGCTCGGTGTGCCGAGCCGGATGAACATCGGCCAGGTTCTGGAGACCCACCTCGGTTGGGTCGCCAAGACCGGGTGGAAGGTCGAGGGTGACGACGCCGACTGGAAGCGCCAGCTCCGCTCGATCGACGCCCACGAGTCCGAGGGTGACACCAACGTGGCCACCCCGGTCTTCGACGGTGCCCGCGAGGAGGAGATCTCCGGTCTGCTCGAGTCGACCCTGCCCAACCGGGACGGCAACCAGCTGATCGGTCGTACCGGCAAGGCGCAGCTGTTCGACGGTCGTTCCGGTGAGCCTCTGCCGGACCCGATCGCTGTCGGCTACGTCTACATCCTGAAGCTCAACCACCTGGTCGACGACAAGATCCACGCTCGTTCGACCGGCCCGTACTCGATGATCACGCAGCAGCCGCTGGGTGGTAAGGCGCAGTTCGGTGGTCAGCGTTTCGGTGAGATGGAGTGCTGGGCGATGCAGGCGTACGGCGCTGCCTACGCCCTGCAGGAGCTGCTCACGATCAAGTCCGACGACGTGCTCGGCCGCGTGAAGGTCTACGAGGCCATCGTCAAGGGCGAGAACATCCCGGAGCCGGGCATCCCGGAGTCGTTCAAGGTGCTGCTCAAGGAGCTGCAGTCGCTGTGCCTCAACGTTGAGGTGCTCTCCAGCGACGGTGTGGCCCTGGAAATGCGCGAGACCGACGACGAGGTGTTCCGGGCCGCCGAGGAGCTGGGCATCGACCTGTCCCGGCGCGAGCCGAGCTCGGTCGAAGAGGTCTGAGGTGAGCGGTCGGGGGGGGGGGGGGCGGGCCCCCCCCCCCCCCCCCCCCCCAAACAACAACACAACAACACACAGAGAAAAAAAAGGGAAGGAGAAA
>NZ_JBNCKR010000001.1:721278-766320 GCF_049841645.1 Micromonospora sp. DT43
GGGGTTCCGGGCCGCGGGGGCGCGGGGCTGCGCCCTGCCCCGCCGCCCGCCGCGCGGGGTCGCCGCGGTGTGTGGTGCGGGGTGGGGGGCGGGCTCGCCGCCCCCCGACCCCACCCGAGAATTAGCAGTACAGACGACGACATAGGGGACAGAGTGCTCGACGTCAACTTCTTCGACGAGCTGCGCATTGGTCTCGCCACCGCCGACGACATCCGTCAGTGGTCGCACGGCGAGGTCAAGAAGCCTGAGACGATCAACTACCGCACCCTGAAGCCGGAGAAGGACGGACTCTTCTGCGAGAAGATCTTCGGTCCGCAGCGGGACTGGGAGTGCTACTGCGGTAAGTACAAGCGCGTCCGGTTCAAGGGCATCATCTGTGAGCGCTGCGGCGTCGAGGTGACTCGCTCCAAGGTCCGTCGTGAGCGGATGGGGCACATCGAGCTCGCCGCTCCGGTGACCCACATCTGGTACTTCAAGGGCGTTCCGAGCCGGCTGGGTTACCTGCTGGACCTCGCCCCGAAGGACCTCGAAAAGATCATCTACTTCGCCTCGTACGTCGTGACGAGCGTGGACGCCGAGTCGCGTCACCGTGACATCTCGACGATCGAGAACGAGATCCTGGCCGAGAAGCGGCAGTCCGAGAACAGCCGCGACTCGGAGATCGAGAAGCGGGCCGCCAAGCTCGAGGCCGACCTGGCCGAGCTGGAGGCCGAGGGTGCCAAGGCGGACGTCCGGCGCAAGGTCAAGGAGGGCGGAGAGCGCGAGATGCGCCAGATCCGCGACCGGGCCCAGCGCGAGATCGACCGCCTGGACGAGGTGCTTGACACCTTCCGCAAGCTGGAGCCGAAGCAGCTGGTCACCGACGAGCTGCTCTACCGCGAGCTGCGCGACCGGTTCGGTGAGTACTTCACCGGTTCCATGGGCGCCGAGGCGATCAAGGCGCTGGTCCAGAACATGGACCTCGACGCCGAGGCTGAGAGCCTGCGGGAGACCATCCGGTCCGGCAAGGGCCAGCGGAAGATCCGGGCGCTCAAGCGGCTCAAGGTCGTGGCGGCGTTCCTGAACACCCGCAACTCGCCGCTCGGCATGGTGCTGGACTGCGTCCCGGTCATCCCGCCGGACCTGCGCCCGATGGTGCAGCTCGACGGTGGCCGCTTCGCGACCTCGGACCTGAACGACCTGTACCGCCGCGTGATCAACCGGAACAACCGCCTCAAGCGGCTGATCGACCTCGGTGCTCCCGAGATCATCGTCAACAACGAGAAGCGGATGCTCCAGGAGGCCGTCGACGCGCTGTTCGACAACGGCCGCCGCGGCCGGCCGGTCACCGGTCCGGGTAACCGCCCGCTCAAGTCGCTGTCCGACATGCTCAAGGGCAAGCAGGGGCGATTCCGCCAGAACCTGCTGGGCAAGCGCGTCGACTACTCCGGCCGTTCGGTCATCGTGGTCGGCCCGAAGCTCAAGCTGCACCAGTGTGGTCTGCCCAAGCAGATGGCGCTGGAGCTGTTCAAGCCGTTCGTGATGAAGCGGCTGGTGGACCTCAACCACGCGCAGAACATCAAGTCCGCCAAGCGGATGGTCGAGCGTCAGCGCCCGGTCGTGTGGGACGTGCTGGAAGAGGTCATCGGCGAGCACCCGGTGCTGCTCAACCGCGCGCCGACCCTGCACCGTCTGGGCATCCAGGCCTTCGAGCCGCAGCTGGTCGAGGGCAAGGCCATCCAGATCCACCCGTTGGTCTGCACCGCGTTCAACGCCGACTTCGACGGTGACCAGATGGCGGTGCACGTGCCGCTGTCCGCCGAGGCCCAGGCCGAGGCACGGATCCTGATGCTGTCGTCGAACAACATCCTCAAGCCGGCCGACGGCAAGCCGGTCACCATGCCCACGCAGGACATGGTCATCGGCCTCTACCACCTCACCCACCTCACCCCCGGTGAGAAGGGCGAGGGCCGGGCGTTCAGCTCGGACGCCGAGGCGCGGATGGCGTTCGACAACGGCGAGCTGCACCTGCAGGCGCCGGTGAAGATCCGCTTGCGCAACGTGGTCGGTGTCGACAACGGCGCTGGCGCCGAGGCGTGGACCGCCCCGGAAGGCTGGGTCGAGGGTGACCCGCTGACCGTGGAGACCACCCTGGGCCGGGTGCTGTTCAACGAGACGCTGCCGCAGGGCTACCGCTTCGTGAACTACGAGATCCGCAAGGGTCAGCTCTCCGCGATCGTCAACGACCTCGCCGAGCGCTTCCCCAAGGTGGCGCTGGCCGCCACCCTGGACGGGCTCAAGGAGGCCGGTTTCCACTGGGCCACCTGGTCCGGCGTGACGATCGGCATGGAGGACGTCATCGCTCCGCCGCGCAAGGCGGAGATCCTGGCGAAGTACGAGAAGGAAGCCGACCGGATCGACAAGCAGTACCAGCGTGGTCTGATGACCGCCGAGGAGCGTCGCGGCGAACTCATCGAGATCTGGACCAAGGCGACCAACGAGGTCGCCAAGGAGATGGACACCGCGCTGCCGCAGGAGAACCCACTGTGGAAGATGATCAACTCGGGTGCCCGCGGTAACCTGCTCCAGCTCCGGCAGATCGCGGCGATCCGTGGTCTGGTGGCCAACCCGAAGGGCGAGATCATCCCGCGGCCGATCAAGGCCAGCTACCGGGAGGGTCTGTCCGTGCTGGAGTACTTCATCTCCACGCACGGTGCCCGTAAGGGTCTCGCCGACACCGCGCTGCGGACCGCCGACTCGGGTTACCTGACCCGTCGTCTGGTGGACGTCTCCCAGGACGTGATCATCCGCGAGGAGGACTGCGGCACCGACCGGGCGATCCCGATGCAGATCGGCGAGAAGCTGGACGGCAAGCTCGTCGTCCACACCCACGCCGAGACCAGCGTGCACGCCCGGACCCTGGCCGACGACATCAAGGGGCCGGACGGCACCGTGGTCGCCGAGCGTGGCCAGGACATCAACTCCATCGGTGTCGACAAGATCGTCGCCGCCGGGGTGGAGACGGTCCGGGTGCGCAGCGTGCTCACCTGCGAGTCGAAGCTGGGCGTCTGCGCTGCCTGCTACGGCCGCTCGCTGCCGACCGGCAAGTCGGTCGACATCGGTGAGGCCGTCGGCATCATCGCCGCCCAGTCCATCGGTGAGCCCGGTACGCAGCTGACGATGCGTACCTTCCACACCGGTGGTGTCGCGGGTGAGGACATCACCCAGGGTCTGCCGCGTGTCCAGGAAATCTTCGAGGCTCGGGTCCCGAAGGGTAAGGCGCCCATCGCCGACACCCCGGGTCGGATCCGGATCGAGGACGGCGAGCGCTCGCGGAAGATCATCGTGGTGCCGGACGACGGCAGCGAAGAGATCGTCTACGACAAGATCTCGAAGCGCGTCAAGCTCCGTACCCACGACGGCGGTCACGTCGCGGTCGGCGAGAAGCTCACCGAGGGCACCATCGACCCGCACGAGCTGCTGCGGATCATGGGTCCGCGGGCGGTCCAGGTCCACCTGACCAGTGAGGTCCAGGAGGTCTACCGCTCGCAGGGCGTGCTCATCCACGACAAGCACATCGAGATCATCATCCGCCAGATGCTCAAGCGGGTGACGGTCATCGACTCCGGCTCGACGGAGTTCCTGCCGGGTGTGCTCGTCGACCGGGCGCTGTTCGAGTCGGAGAACCGCCGACTCGTGTCGGAGGGTGGCGAGCCCGCCGCCGGCCGTCCGGTGCTGATGGGTATCACCAAGGCCTCGCTGGCCACCGACTCCTGGCTCTCCGCGGCCTCCTTCCAGGAGACCACCCGGGTGCTGACCGACGCTGCGATCAACTCGCGCAGCGACTCGCTGGTCGGCCTCAAGGAGAACGTGATCATCGGTAAGCTCATCCCGGCCGGTACGGGCATCAGCAAGTACCGCAACGTCCGGGTCGAGCCGACCGAGGAGGCCAAGGCCAAGGTCTACTCGATGACCGGCTACCCGGAGACCGACTACGGGTTCGGGCCGGCCAGCGGGCAGGCTGTTCCGCTGGACGACTTCGACTTCGGGTCGTACCGCTAAGCACCGACACCGACGAGGCCCCCGGCACCTGCCGGGGGCCTCGTCGTGTCCGGACCGACCCGGCGGTCGACCGGGTTGGGCATGATGGAGGCATGACGACCGCACCCGGACAGGTGTCCGTCGCGTCCCAGGGGCTGCGCCACCCGCTGGACCCGGACCCGGCCCGTGCCACGAAGGCGCGGGCGGTCTTCGCGCTGGGGCTGCTCGGCATGCTGACCGGACTGTTCATCGGCGGGGTGGTGCCGGCGACTGTCGCGTTGCAACTGGCCCGGCAGGCCCGCCGGGAGGCGTACGCCTCGGGGGGTTTCCTGACCGGCGGTGTCTGGTTGCGCAGGGGCGAACGGTTGGCCTGGACCGGCCTGGTGCTGGTTGCGGTCAGCGTGGTCGTCGCCGTGGTGATCGGCGTGGTCCGGCTGGCCGGTGTGCCGTTCGGCCACGACTACCCGGCGAACATGGACTGACAGTTCCATCGGCCACGCCCGGCGCGGACGGCGCCGCTTTCGGCGGTAGCCTGGCCGGTGTCCGCCGCTCGGCGGCGGCGGCCCTGTCGACAGGAGGACCTCGTGACGGAACCGGCGCGGCCCCCGGCGGACGAACCGGCCGGGAATCCTGGCGCGCCGGCCGCGGGCCCGGCCCCCTCCGCGTCGAACGACTGGGCACGACCCGATCCGGACGGGCAGCCGACTGCACCCGCCGAGACCTCCGATCCGGGTACGCCGCCGTCGGGTTGGGGTACGCCGCCGTCGGGTTGGGGGGCGCCGCCGCCCGGGTGGGGTCCGCCCGCGGCCGAGGGGGGCGGGGCCGTTCCGCCCGGACAGGGCCAACCCCATCCCGCGTCCGGTGCGCCGCTGCCGCAGGGTTGGGGCCAGCCGCCATCGGGGCCTGCCCCCGCCTGGGGTCACCCGGCGTCGGGACCGGCGGCTGCCCCTGGCTGGAGCCAGCCGCCATCGGGGCCCGCGAGTGCCCCCGGTTGGGGTCAGCCGCCGGCGGGCCCCGGGGTTCCGCACGGTTGGGGTCAGCCGCCGTCCGGGCCCGGTGCGCCGGCGGGCTGGGGGCAGCCTGCTTCGGGGCCGGCCGCGCCTGGGGGTTGGGGTCAGCCGGCGGGGCCTGGTGCGCCGGCGGGCTGGGGTCAGCCGGCGTCGCCCGGGTGGGGTGTGGCTGCCGCTCGGCCGGTGCCGCCGCCCACCGACGACAAGCGGCGACCGCCGAAGCGGGTGGAGGCGGTCCCGGGCACGCCGTTCGGCGTGGTGCACCTGGACGTGGCGCCGGTCACCTCCGGCCTGGCGACCGGGGCGCTGGTGGCGGGAATCGCGTCGATCCTGGTCTCGCTCCTGGTGATCTGCTTCGGGGTGGCGTTCGGGAACGACGGCGGCGTCTGGGCCTCCGGCGCCTTCACGGTGCTGGGGGTGCTGGCGGGAGTGGCGGCGATCGTCACCGGTCTGCTCGGTCGGCGGCAGATCGGCCGGCCGGCCGCGCCGTCGGCGGTCCGGTTCACCGGGCGCGGACTGGCGGTGGCGGGCATCAGTTGCGGTGCGGCGGGTGCGCTGCTCAGCCTGCTGGGTCTGGGTCTGGCGTTGCTGATCACCCTGACGTGACGCCGCGCACCGCTTCGGCGGTGCCGGGGCGCCGGATCCGCAGTGCCTCCCTGGGGGCGACGGGTGGTCCGGCGGGGAAGCCGGTACACTTGTGTCTGTAGGTGCCCATCGCGGGCGACGAGGCGGGACGAGATCCGGCCGGCGGGTGTGAGACGGTCGCCGACCCATTCCGTTTTGACCTGGACGGCTGTGGTAGGTACTCTTTCCCCTTGTGCCCGGGCGTGCCCGGGCAACTCGTGCGTGCGCTGGATCCGGAGTCCGGACGGCGGCACGACAAGCCAGAGATCCGGGGCGGGGCAATCCGCGCGCCGGTGACAGAAAACCCCGGTACGCCTGCGAAAGCGTCCGCACCGGGACCGTGAGCTGGGCGACACGCCCGACCGCGGGTGCCGGGACCTCCGCAAGGTGGCCCTGGTCGGAATGTAGGAGAGCCGGTCATCAGGCCGGCTAACGAGCAGACGGCGCGGCCGCGTACAGCGGCCGAAGGGAGCGGAGAAACCCGGTGCCCACCATTCAGCAGCTGGTCCGAAAGGGCCGTCAGGCCAAGACGACCAAGACCAAGACCCCGGCGCTCAAGGGGTCTCCCCAGCGGCGCGGCGTGTGCACCCGCGTGTACACCACCACCCCCAAGAAGCCGAACTCCGCGCTGCGCAAGGTCGCTCGTGTGAAGCTCAGCAGCCAGATCGAGGTGACCGCCTACATCCCGGGCGTCGGTCACAACCTGCAGGAGCACTCGATCGTGCTCGTTCGCGGCGGCCGGGTGAAGGACCTCCCCGGCGTGCGTTACAAGATCGTCCGCGGCTCGCTGGACACCCAGGGTGTCCGCAACCGCAAGCAGGCGCGCAGCCGTTACGGCGCGAAGAAGGAGAAGAGCTGACATGCCGCGTAAGGGACCCGCTCCGCGGCGGCCACTGGTCGCTGACCCGGTGTACAACTCGCCGCTGGTCACCCAGCTGGTGAACAAGATCCTGCTGCGCGGCAAGCGCCAGCTCGCCGAGACCATCGTGTACGCGGCCCTCGAGGGCTGCCGCGAGAAGTCCGGCACCGACCCGGTCGTCACCCTCAAGCGGGCGATGGACAACGTCAAGCCGACCCTCGAGGTGCGTAGCCGTCGTGTCGGTGGCGCCACCTACCAGGTTCCGGTCGAGGTCCGCCCCACCCGGGCGACCACCCTGGGCCTGCGTTGGCTGGTCACCTACTCCCGCGCCCGGCGTGAGAAGACCATGGTCGAGCGGCTGATGAACGAGCTGCTGGACGCGAGCAACGGCCTCGGTGCCGCCGTCAAGCGGCGCGAGGACACGCACAAGATGGCCGAGTCCAACAAGGCCTTCGCGCACTACCGCTGGTAACACCCTGGTTCCGGCGCCCCCACCGGGCGCCGGAACCGCCGCCAGTTGAGTCGAGACGACGATAAGTAGGGATTGAAGTGGCCGCCGCAGACGCGCTCGCCAACGTACGCAACATCGGCATCATGGCGCACATCGATGCCGGTAAGACCACGACCACCGAGCGAATCCTGTTCTACACCGGCATCACGTACAAGATCGGTGAGGTCCACGAGGGCGCTGCCGTCATGGACTGGATGGAGCAGGAGCAGGAGCGTGGTATCACCATCACCTCCGCTGCTACCAAGTGTGAGTGGAAGGGCCACACGATCCAGATCATCGACACGCCCGGTCACGTCGACTTCACGGTCGAGGTCGAGCGGTCGCTGCGTGTGCTGGATGGTGCGGTCGCGGTCTACGACGGTGTCGCCGGCGTGGAGCCCCAGACCGAGAACGTCTGGCGGCAGGCCGACAAGTACAACGTCCCGCGGATGTGCTTCGTCAACAAGCTCGACCGGACCGGCGCCGACTTCTTCCGCTGCGTGCAGATGATGATCGACCGGCTGAACGCCACCCCGCTGGTGCTCCAGATCCCGATCGGGCTCGAGGGCGACCACATCGGCGTCGTCGACCTGATCGGCATGCGCGCCCTCACCTGGCGCGGGGAGACCCAGAAGGGTGAGGACTACGCGATCGAGGAGATCCCGGCCGACCTGGTCGACTCCGCGACCGAGTGGCGCGAGAAGCTGATGGAGACCCTCGCCGACGTCGACGACTCGGTGATGGAGAAGTACCTGGAGGGCGAGGAGGTCTCCCCCGAGGAGATCAAGGCCGCCATCAGGCGTGCCACCATCGCCGGCAAGGCCAACCCGGTGCTGTGCGGCTCGGCGTTCAAGAACAAGGGCGTCCAGCCCATGCTCGACGCCGTGGTCGACTTCCTGCCGTCGCCGCTGGACGTTCCGGCGATCGAGGGTACGGCCCCCGACGGCGAGACTCCGCTGCTGCGGAAGCCGTCGAACTCGGAGCCCTTCTCCGGCCTGGCCTTCAAGATCCAGACGGACAAGCACCTCGGCAAGCTCACCTACGTGCGGGTCTACTCCGGCACGCTCGATTCCGGTTCCCAGGTGGTCAACTCCACCAAGGACCGCAAGGAGCGGATCGGCAAGATCTACCAGATGCACGCCAACAAGCGGGAAGAGCGTCCGTCGGCGCGGGCCGGCGACATCATCGCCGTCCAGGGTCTCAAGCAGACCACCACCGGTGACACGCTCTCCGACCCGGCGAACCCGGTCATCCTGGAGTCGATGACCTTCCCGGAGCCGGTCATCTCGGTGGCGATCGAGCCGAAGACCAAGTCCGACCAGGAGAAGCTGGGTACGGCCATCCAGCGCCTGGCCGAGGAGGACCCGACCTTCCGCGTCCAGTTGGACGAGGAGACCGGTCAGACGGTCATCTCCGGCATGGGTGAGCTGCACCTGGACATCCTGGTCGACCGGATGCGCCGCGAGTTCAACGTCGAGGCGAACGTCGGCAAGCCCCAGGTGGCGTACCGCGAGACCATCCGCCGCAAGGTGGACAAGGTCGAGTACACCCACAAGAAGCAGACCGGTGGTTCCGGCCAGTACGCCCGCGTCATCGTGAGCGTCGAGCCGCTGCCTCTGGACAACGACTCGCCGACCTACGAGTTCGCCAACGCCGTCAGTGGCGGCCGCATCCCCCGGGAGTTCATCCCGTCGGTGGATGCCGGTGCGCAGGACGCGCTGCAGTACGGCATCCTGGCGGGCTTCCCGCTGGTCGGCGTGAAGCTGACCCTGCTGGACGGCCAGTACCACGAGGTCGACTCGTCGGAAATGGCATTCAAGATCGCCGGCTCCATGGTGATGAAGGACGCGGCCCGCAAGGCCGATCCGGCGTTGCTCGAGCCGATGATGGCCGTTGAAGTCACCACTCCTGAGGAGAACATGGGTGACGTCATCGGTGACCTCAACTCCCGCCGCGGCATCATCCAGGCGATGGAGGAGCGCAGCGGCGCCCGCATCGTCAGGGCTCTGGTGCCGTTGTCGGAGATGTTCGGCTACGTCGGCGACCTGCGGTCGAAGACCCAGGGCCGGGCTAGCTACAGCATGCAGTTCGACTCCTACGCCGAGGTTCCGCAGAGCGTCGCGAAGGAGATCATCGCCAAGGCAACGGGCGAGTAACGCCCCGAGCAGGTGATTCGTGGTCGGTCGTGGGTGGTTTCACCCGCCCGCGGCCACCACGATCGGATCGCGTGAGACCGGGCCTGTAGGCTTCATCGCCGCAGAACCCACAAAGGCTCTCCGGCCGTTCGGCCGGAAAGGCTGTCGACAGAGTCCTAAGCGCCGACCGGCGCGCCGGGCGTACGAACCAAGAAGTCCACAGGAGGACACCAGTGGCGAAGGCTAAGTTCGAGCGGACTAAGCCGCACGTCAACATCGGCACCATTGGTCACATCGACCACGGTAAGACGACGCTGACGGCGGCCATCACCAAGGTCCTGCACGACCAGTACCCGGACCTGAACCCCTACACGCCGTTCGACGAGATCGACAAGGCGCCGGAGGAGAAGGCCCGCGGCATCACGATCTCGATCGCGCACGTCGAGTACCAGACCGAGTCGCGGCACTACGCGCACGTCGACTGCCCTGGGCACGCCGACTACATCAAGAACATGATCACCGGTGCCGCGCAGATGGACGGCGCGATCCTGGTGGTCGCGGCGACCGACGGCCCGATGCCGCAGACCCGTGAGCACGTGCTGCTCGCGCGTCAGGTTGGCGTGCCGTACATCGTCGTGGCGCTCAACAAGAGCGACATGGTCGACGACGAGGAGCTCCTGGAGCTCGTCGAGCTCGAGGTCCGTGAGCTGCTCTCCTCGCAGGAGTACCCGGGTGACGACCTGCCGGTCGTTCGGGTTTCGGCGCTGAAGGCCCTCGAGGGTGACCCCGAGTGGACCGGCAAGCTCCTGGACCTGATGAACGCGGTCGACACCTCGATCCCGCAGCCGGACCGCGAGGTTGACAAGCCGTTCCTGATGCCGGTTGAGGACGTCTTCACGATCACCGGTCGTGGCACCGTCGTCACCGGTCGTGTGGAGCGCGGCGTTCTCCTGCCGAACGAGGATGTTGAGCTCGTCGGTATCAAGGAGAAGAGCTTCAAGACCAAGGTCACCGCGATCGAGATGTTCCGGAAGACCCTGGACGACGCCCGCGCAGGCGAGAACGTCGGTCTGCTGCTGCGCGGCACCAAGCGCGACGAGGTCGAGCGCGGCATGGTCGTCGTGAAGCCGGGCTCGAACACCCCGCACACGGAGTTCGAGGCGACGGTCTACATCCTCTCCAAGGAGGAGGGCGGCCGGCACACCCCGTTCTTCCAGAACTACCGCCCGCAGTTCTACTTCCGGACCACGGACGTCACCGGTGTCGTCACCCTCCCCGAGGGCACCGAGATGGTCATGCCGGGCGACAACACCACCATGTCGGTGAAGCTGATCCAGCCCATCGCCATGGAGGAGAACCTCAAGTTCGCGATCCGCGAGGGTGGCCGCACCGTCGGCGCCGGGTTCGTCACCAAGATCATCAAGTGAGCTAGGTAACCCCGATTAGACCCGCCGCCGGTCGTGCGGCATACTAGTCAGGTTGCGTAACGACAGTTCGTCGCCTGTGTTCGGCTTTCGCTGAACCTCCGGGTGGCGAGACAGTCGAGCGTAGGGTGGTTGGCGGCCCAGTCGCCAACCACCCTCGCACGGCGTTCAGGTCGCGGTAACGCGATCGGCGCCTTGACCCACCGCGCGGTCAGCACCACTCCGGAACCACGGGGCGGAGCCCGGCCCGAGGGCGCGACACGCCCGACCGCGGGGGTCGGCGAAGTGGGCCTGTGCCAGCCGGTACAGGCGCCCGCAACACAGCGGCATCGAGAGAAGGAACAGAAGCCACCATGGCGGGACAGAAGATCCGCATCCGGCTCAAGGCCTATGACCACGAGGTCGTCGACTCCTCGGCTCGGAAGATCGTCGAGACGGTGACGCGCACCGGGGCGCAGGTCGCGGGCCCGGTGCCGCTGCCCACGGAGATCAACCGTTTCTGCGTTATCCGCTCGCCGCACAAGTACAAGGACTCGCGCGAGCACTTCGAGATGCGCACGCACAAGCGGCTGATCGACATCATCGACCCGACCCCGAAGACGGTCGACTCGCTCATGCGCCTCGACCTGCCGGCTGGCGTCGACATCGAGATCAAGCTGTAGGGACCGGACAAATGGACAGGCAAGTCAAGGGGATCCTGGGCGCCAAGCTCGGCATGACCCAGGTCTGGGACAACAACCGCGTTGTTCCCGTGACCGTGGTCGAGGCCGGCCCGTGCGTCATCAGCCAGGTTCGTAGCGCCGAGAAGGACGGTTACTCCGCGGTCCAGCTCGCGTACGGCACGATCGACCCGCGCAAGGTCAAGAAGCCGGTCAGCGGGCACTACGCGAAGGCGGACGTGGCGCCGCGCCGGCACATCGTCGAGCTGCGCACCACGGACGCTGGGGAATACTCGCTCGGCCAGGAGGTCACGGTCGAGGAGTTCCCGGCCGGCCTCACGATCGACGTCACCGGCAAGACCAAGGGCAAGGGCTACGCCGGCCCGATGAAGCGGCACGGCTTCCACGGTCTGCGCGCCAGCCACGGTGTCGAGCGCAAGCACCGCTCGCCCGGTTCCATCGGCGCCTGCGCCACCCCGGGTCGTGTCTTCAAGGGCACCCGGATGGCCGGCCGCATGGGTGGCGTGCGCTACACCGTGCAGAACCTCACCGTCCAGGCGGTCGACACCGAGAACAACCTGCTGCTCGTCCGGGGTGCCATTCCTGGCCCCAAGGGCGCGTTGGTTCTGGTCCGTACCGCGGCCAAGAGCAAGGTGAAGAAGGGCGGTGCGGCCAAGTGACCACCGTTGACGTACGCACCGTCGAAGGCACCACCAGCAGCTCGGTCGAGCTGCCGGCGGACATCTTCGACGTGCAGGCCAACGTCGCGCTGATGCACCAGGTCGTGGTGGCCCAGCTCGCGGCGGCCCGACAGGGCACGCACAAGGCCAAGACCCGCGGCGAGGTCGCCGGTGGCGGCAAGAAGCCGTACAAGCAGAAGGGCACCGGTCGCGCCCGGCAGGGCTCGATCCGCGCGCCGCAGTTCGCCGGCGGTGGCGTGGTGCACGGTCCCGTGCCGCGCGACTACAGCCAGCGGACCCCGAAGAAGATGAAGGCCGCCGCGCTCCGCGGTGCCCTCTCGGACCGGGCACGCGCCGGGCAGGTGCACGTCGTCGAGGCATTCGTCTCGGGCGAGAAGCCGTCGACCAAGGCCGCGCTGGCCACGCTGACCAAGCTCACCGAGGCCCGTCGGGTTCTCGTCGTGCTGAGCAGCACCGACGAGCTGAACTGGGTGTCGCTGCGCAACGAGCCGCGCGTGCACCTGATCGAGTCCGGCCAGCTGAACACGTACGACGTGCTGGTGGCCGACGACGTGGTCTTCACCAAGGACGCCCTGGACGAGTTCCTGGGCGTGCCCGCCGAGACCACCGAGGAGGGTGGCAAGTGAGCACGATCGCCGACCCGCGCGACATCATCGTGGCGCCGGTCGTCTCGGAGAAGAGCTACAGCGAGCTGAACCGGAACTGGTACACCTTCCTGGTGCACCCGGACGCGAACAAGACCGAGATCAAGATCGCTATCCAGCAGATCTTCGACGTCCGCGTCCTGACGGTCAACACGCTCAACCGCCAGGGTAAGCGCAAGCGCACCAAGACCGGCTTCGGTCAGCGCAAGGCGACCAAGCGGGCGATCGTGAAGCTGGCTGACGGTGACCGTATCGAGGCCTTCGGCGGCCCGGTCAGCTGAGGGGTGTAGACAATGGCTATCCGTAAGTACAAGCCGACGACGCCGGGCCGACGTGGCTCCAGCGTCGCCGACTTCGCCGAGATCACCCGGTCCACGCCGGAGAAGTCGCTGCTGGCTCCGTTGCCGAAGAAGGGCGGGCGTAACGCCCACGGCCGGATCACCACGCGGCACCACGGTGGCGGTCACAAGCGCCAGTACCGTCTGATCGACTTCAAGCGGGTCGACAAGGACGGCGTGCCGGCGAAGGTCGCTCACATCGAGTACGACCCGAACCGCACGGCGCGTATCGCGCTGCTGCACTACGCCGACGGCGAGAAGCGGTACATCATCGCGCCGAAGGACATGAAGCAGGGCGACCGCGTCGAGTCCGGTCCGGGCGCCGACATCAAGCCGGGTAACAACCTGCCGCTGCGCAACATCCCGGTCGGTACCACGATCCACAACGTGGAGCTGCGTCCGGGCGGCGGGGCCAAGCTGGCCCGTTCCGCAGGCGTCGGCATCCAGCTGCTCGGCCGCGAGGGCGCGTACGCGACCCTGCGTATGCCGTCCGGCGAGATCCGGCGGGTGGACGTGCGCTGCCGCGCGAGCGTCGGCGAGATCGGCAACGCCGACCAGTCGAACATCAACTGGGGTAAGGCCGGCCGTATGCGGTGGAAGGGCAAGCGCCCGACCGTCCGTGGTGTCGCCATGAACCCGGTCGACCACCCGCACGGTGGTGGTGAGGGTAAGACCTCCGGTGGTCGCCACCCGGTCAACCCGCAGGGTAAGCCCGAGGGCCGCACCCGCCGTAAGGGCCAGCCGAGCGACAAGCTGATCGTCCGCCGCCGCTACGCCACGCGTAAGCGCGGCTGAGGGAGATAAGACATGCCTCGCAGCCTCAAGAAGGGCCCGTTCGTAGACGACCACCTGCTCAAGAAGGTGGAAGTACAGAACGACAAGGGCTCGAAGAACGTGATCAAGACCTGGTCGCGGCGCTCGACGATCATCCCGGAGATGCTCGGGCACACGATCGCCGTGCATGACGGACGCAAGCACGTCCCGGTGTTCGTGACCGAGGCGATGGTCGGGCACAAGCTCGGCGAGTTCGCGCTGACCCGCACGTTCAAGGGTCACGAGAAGGACGACCGGAAGAGCCGTCGGCGCTGACGCCGCGGGCATACGGATAGAGGGAACAAGGGGTTACAGCGATGCCAGGAAAGGGCGACGCTCCGGTGCTTCCGGGCGCGCGGGCGGTTGCGCGGCACGTGCGCATCTCGCCGATGAAGGCGCGCCGGGTGGTCAACCTCGTCCGCGGCCTGCCCGCGAAGGAGGCTCTCACGGTGCTGCAGTTCGCGCCGCAGGCTGCGAGTGAGCAGGTGTACAAGGTGCTCGCTAGCGCGATCGCGAACGCGGAGAACAACGAGCGGCTGGACCCTGACGCGCTGCTCGTCAGCGAGGCGTTCGTGGACGAGGGCCCGACGATGAAGCGGTTCCAGCCGCGGGCGCAGGGCCGGGCGTACCGGATCCGCAAGCGCACCTGCCACATCACCGTGGCAGTCGAGGCGGTCGCGCCGGCAGCGCCGAGGAAGGCCGCGGCGAAGAAGGCCGCCCCGGCCACGGAGGCCGCACCGGCCGAAGCGCAGAGCAAGACGGAGGACGCCGAGTAATGGGTCAGAAGGTTCACCCCACTGGGTTCCGGCTCGGCATCTCGACCGACTGGAAGTCCCGCTGGTTCGCAGACAAGCTCTACAAGGACTACATCGGCGAGGATGTCAAGATCCGCCGCATGATGTCCAAGGGCCTCGAGCGTGCCGGGATCTCCAAGGTCGACATCGAGCGCACCCGCGACCGCGTCCGCGTCGACATCCACACCGCCCGGCCGGGCATCGTCATCGGCCGTAAGGGTGCGGAGGCCGACCGGATCCGCGGCGAGCTCGAGAAGCTCACCGGCAAGCAGGTCCAGCTGAACATCATCGAGGTGAAGAACCCCGAGTCGGACGCTCAGCTCGTCGCGCAGGGCGTGGCCGAGCAGCTGTCCAGCCGGGTCAGCTTCCGTCGGGCGATGCGCAAGGCCATGCAGTCGGCCATGAAGAACCCGGTCTGCAAGGGCATCCGGGTTCAGGTCTCGGGTCGCCTCGGCGGCGCCGAGATGAGCCGGACCGAGTTCTACCGCGAGGGCCGGGTTCCGCTGCACACGCTGCGGGCCAACATCGAGTACGGCTTCTTCGAGGCCCGTACGACCTTCGGCCGGATCGGCGTGAAGGTCTGGATCTACAAGGGTGACGCGGTTCCGGGCCGGGAGGCTCCGGCCGAGGCCGGTCCGTCGCGCCCGCGTCGTGGTGAGCGCGGCGACCGTCCCGAGCGTCCGCGCCGTGGCCGGTCCGGTTCGTCCGGCACGACCGCTGGTGGCACCGAGGCCGGTCGGGCTGCTGCGACCACCATCGCGCAGCAGGCCGAGACGCCGAGTGGCGAGCCGGTCGACAGCGCTGCTGTCGCGGCCGCGGCTGCTCCGGCAGAAACGCAGCAGGAGGGCTGACAGATGCTGATGCCGCGCAAGCCCCCGAAGGGCTTCCGCAAGCCGCACCACCCGGACCGCAGTGGCGCGTCCAAGGGTGGTAACCGGGTGGTGTTCGGCGAGTTCGGGATCCAGGCTCTCGAGCCGGCGTACGTGACGAACCGGCAGATCGAGTCGGCACGTATCGCGATGACTCGCCACATCAAGCGTGGTGGCAAGGTCTGGATCACGATCTTCCCGGACCAGGCCCTCACCAAGAAGCCTGCCGAGACCCGGATGGGTTCCGGTAAGGGTTCGCCCGAGTGGTGGGTCGCCAACGTCAAGCCGGGGCGGGTTCTCTTCGAGATGTCCTTCCCCAACGAGCAGACCGCGCGAGAGGCTATGCGTCGCGCGATTCACAAGCTCCCGATGAAGTGCCGCATTGTTACGCGCGAAGTGGGTGAATCCTGATGGCAGCGGGCGTTAAGGCGACCGAGCTGCGTGAGCTCTCCGAAGAGGAGCTGGTCACGAAGCTGCGGGAGGCCAAGGCGGAGCTGTTCAACCTCCGCGTGCAGGCCGCAACCGGGCAGCTGGACAACAACCGGCGGTTGCAGGTCATCCGTCGGGAGATCGCCCGGATCTACACGATCATGCGTGAGCGCGAGCTGGGGCTCTCGGCCGCGCCGACTGAGGTGACTGCATCATGACCGAAGAGACCGCCACCGCCGCCGCGCGGTCGCGCCGCAAGGTCCGCGAGGGCCTGGTGATCAGCGACAAGATGGACAAGACCGTCGTCGTCGAGGTCGAGGACCGGGTTCGGCACGCGCTGTACGGCAAGATCATGCGCCGTACGGCCAAGCTGAAGGTGCACGACGAGCAGAACGCCGCTGGCACCGGTGACCGGGTTCTCATCATGGAGACCCGGCCGCTGAGCGCCACCAAGCGTTGGCGGATCGTGGAGATCCTGGAAAAGGCCAAGTAGCGAAGGCTCGAGCTCGCCCGGCGATGCGTCGGGCGTAGGTTCCGCCAGGCTCCGGCCGGCCGCGACGGCGGCCGGAGAACCGGCAGACATAGGAGATAGACGTGATTCAGCAGGAGTCGCGACTGCGCGTCGCCGACAACACGGGTGCTCGGGAGATCCTGTGCATCCGGGTTCTCGGTGGCTCCGGTCGGCGCTACGCGAGCATCGGCGACGTCATCGTGGCCACGGTCAAGGACGCGATCCCGGGTGCCGGTGTGAAGAAGGGCGACGTCGTCAAGGCAGTCGTCGTTCGCACGGCCAAGGAGAAGCGCCGGCCGGACGGCTCGTACATCCGCTTCGACGAGAACGCCGCCGTCATCATCAAGGACGGCGGGGACCCGCGTGGAACCCGCATCTTCGGCCCGGTGGGTCGGGAGCTGCGGGACAAGCGGTTCATGAAGATCATTTCCCTCGCGCCGGAGGTGTTGTGACCGTGAAGGTCAAGAAGGGCGACACGGTCGTCATCATCGCCGGCAAGGACAAGGGTGCCAAGGGCAAGGTCATCGCGGCCTACCCGCGGCAGGACAAGGTCCTGGTCGAGGGCGTGAACCGGGTCAAGAAGCACACCCGCATCAGCACCACCCAGCGTGGCGCCAAGACCGGCGGCATCGTCACTCAGGAGGCCCCGATCCACGTCTCGAACGTGCAGGTCCTGGACTCCGACGGCAAGCCGACCCGCGTCGGTTACCGCTTCGACGACAACGGCCAGAAGGTCCGCATCGCGCGTAGCACCGGTAAGGACCTGTGATGACCACGGCTACCGAAAAGACCCTGCCGCGCCTCAAGGAGCGGTACCGCAACGAGATCGTGGCCCAGCTGCGTGAGCAGAACAGCTACGGCAACCCCATGCAGGTGCCGCGGCTGGTCAAGATCGTCGTCAACATGGGTGTCGGCGAGGCTGCTCGCGACGCCAAGCTGATCGACGGCGCGGTCCGCGACCTCGCCACGATCACCGGCCAGAAGCCGCAGGTGCGGCGGGCGACCAAGTCCATCGCGCAGTTCAAGCTCCGCGAGGGCATGCCGATCGGCGCGAAGGTGACCCTCCGCGGCGACCGGATGTGGGAGTTCCTGGACCGGCTGCTGTCCATCGCGCTGCCGCGTATCCGCGACTTCCGCGGTCTGGACGGGCGCAAGCTGGACGGGCACGGCAACTACACGTTCGGTCTGACCGAGCAGTCCGTGTTCCACGAGATCGACCAGGACCGGATCGATCGCCAGCGGGGCATGGACATCACGGTGGTCACCACCGCCACGACCGACGACGAGGGCCGGGCGCTGCTCAAGCTCCTGGGCTTCCCGTTCAAGGAGAACTGAGATGGCCAAGAAGGCGCTGATCATCAAGGCGGCCGCGAAGCCGAAGTTCTCGGTTCGCGCGTACACCCGCTGCCAGCGGTGCGGGCGTCCGAAGGCGGTCTACCGCAAGTTCGGGCTCTGCCGGGTCTGCATCCGGGAGATGGCCCACCGCGGTGAGCTGCCGGGTGTGTCCAAGGCTTCCTGGTAAGGGCGACCGCGTCCCGGCTGTCAGCCGGGAACTCCTGCACCGATTAGGTATTGCTCTTCGCCGTAGGCCCGGGGCTGATGCCCCGGGAACCCCGGCGAGAAAGGCTGACGAAATCCATGACGATGACCGACCCGATCGCAGACATGCTCACGCGTCTGCGTAACGCCAACCAGGCGTACCACGATCAGGTGAAGATGCCCTACTCCAAGATCAAGGCGAACATCGCCGAGGTCCTGAAGGCCGAGGGTTACATCGCCACCTGGTCGGTCGAGGAGCCCGAGGAGGGTGCCGTCGGCAAGCGACTGGTCGTCGAGCTGAAGTACGGCCAGAACCGCGAGCGGAGCCTGGCCGGCATCAAGCGCGTGTCCAAGCCCGGTCTCCGGGTGTACGCCAAGTCGGACGGGCTCCCGCGGGTGCTCGGTGGGCTGGGCGTGGCGATCATTTCGACGTCCCAGGGGCTGCTGACCGACCGGCAGGCCCGCAAGCGGAGTGTTGGCGGGGAAGTCCTCGCCTTCGTCTGGTAACGGGAGACTGGTAGAAATGTCGCGAATTGGACGTAAGTCGATCCCGGTACCAGCCGGCGTCGACATCACGATCGACGGGCAGACCGTCAAGGTCAAGGGCCCGAAGGGCGAGCTGCAGCACACGATCGCCGACCCGATCACGGTCGAGCGCGCGGAGGACGGGCAGCTGAACGTCAACCGCCCGAACGACGAGCGCAAGGCCAAGGAGCTGCACGGCCTGAGCCGTACCCTGGTCGCCAACATGATCGTCGGCGTGACCGAGGGCTACCGCAAGAGCCTGGAGATCGCCGGCACCGGTTACCGGGTCACCGCCAAGGGTTCGGACCTCGAGTTCGCGCTCGGGTTCTCGCACCCGGTGGTCGTTCCCGCGCCGGCGGGCATCACCTTCACGGTGGAGCGGCCGACCCTGTTCCACGTGGCCGGCATCGACAAGCAGCAGGTCGGTGAGGTCGCCGCCAACATCCGGAAGATCCGTCCGCCGGAGCCCTACAAGGGCAAGGGCGTGAAGTACCAGGGCGAGGTCATCCGCCGCAAGGCTGGAAAGGCAGGTAAGAAGTGAGCGCCACGCTGCTCAAGCGCCGCCGCGGCGTCGCCGCCAAGCGCGCCGTTGGGCGTGCGCGTCGGCACTTCCGCGTCCGCAAGAACGTCACCGGTACGGCCGAGCGTCCGCGCCTGGTCGTCACCCGTTCGCTGCGGCACATGGTTGCCCAGATCGTCGACGACACCAAGGGTCACACCCTGGCGTCGGCGTCGACCCTGGACTCCTCGCTGCGCGGTACGGAGGGCGACAAGAGCGCCCTCGCCGGCAAGGTGGGCGCCCTGCTCGCCGAGCGGGCCAAGGCCGCCGGCGTCTCCAAGGTCGTCTTCGACCGCGGCGGCAACCGGTACGCGGGGCGAGTCGCCGCGCTTGCCGACGCCGCCCGCGAAGCCGGGCTCGAGTTCTAACAACCCCGTCACGAGAGATAAGGAAGGCTGCTGATGCCAGGTCAACAGCGCCGTGGCGGCGGGTCCGGTGGCAACGAGGGTGGTCGCCGCGACAACCGCCGTGAGGGCGGCCGCGGAAACGCGCCCGTCGAAAAGACCCCGCACCTTGAGCGGGTCGTCGCGATCAACCGCGTCGCCAAGGTCGTGAAGGGTGGTCGTCGCTTCAGCTTCACCGCCCTGGTGATCGTGGGCGACGGCGACGGCACGGTCGGCGTGGGCTACGGAAAGGCCAAGGAGGTGCCCGCGGCCATCGCCAAGGGTGTCGAGGAGGCCAAGAAGCACTTCTTCAAGGTTCCGCGGATCGGTCAGTCGATCCCGCACCCGGTGACGGGTGAGGACGCCGCTGGCGTCGTGCTGCTCAAGCCGGCCTCGGCCGGTACGGGTGTCATCGCCGGTGGTCCGGTGCGCGCCGTGCTGGAGTGCGCCGGGATCCACGACGTGCTCTCCAAGAGCCTCGGCTCGTCGAACCCGATCAACATCGTGCACGCCACCGTGGCGGCCCTGAAGGGGCTTGAGTCCCCCGAGCAGGTCGCGGCGCGTCGTGGCCTGCCGGTGGAGGACGTCGCGCCGGCCGCCATGCTGGCGTCGCGTGCGGGGGTGGCGCGCTGATGGCACGCCTGAAGGTCACCCAGCTCCGGTCCGGTATCGGGACCAAGCACAACCAGCGTGAGTCGCTGCGTTCGCTCGGTCTCAAGCGGATCAACGACGTGGTGGTCAAGGAGGACCGGCCCGAGATCCGCGGCATGATCTTCACTGTGAGCCACCTCGTGAAGGTCGAGGAGGTCGAGTAATGACGATCAAGGTGCATCACCTGCGCCCGGCGCCCGGTTCCAAGACCGCGAAGACCCGTGTGGGTCGTGGTGAGGGTTCCAAGGGCAAGACCGCTGGTCGCGGTACGAAGGGCTCCAAGGCCCGCAAGAACATCTCGGCGGCGTTCGAGGGTGGGCAGATGCCCATCCACATGCGCCTGCCGAAGATGAAGGGCTTCAAGAACAAGTTCAAGGTGGTCTTCCAGGTGGTCAACCTGGACCGGCTCGCCGAGCTGTTCCCGAACGGTGGCCAGGTTGGCCCGCTCGAGCTGGTCGAGGCCGGAGCGGTCCGCAAGGGCCAGCCGGTCAAGGTCCTCGGCACCGGGGACCTTGGCGGGGTGGCGCTCCAGGTGTCGGCGCACGCGTTCAGCGCGTCGGCCAAGGAGAAGATCGCCGCCGCCGGTGGCTCCGCCACCGAGCTGTAAGGCGTACGACCTCGGCGCCCGTCGGTTGTGAGCAACTGGCGGGCGCCTAGGTCTGCCTGGGCCGTGTGCGCCCGGTAATATCGGATTCGGTTTATGTAGCCGGGCACACCTGCCCGGAGCGGGACAGGGCTGTTAGAGTCCCATCCCAGCCATGGATTGCGGGCACTCGCCCGTGATCCACCCCCACCCGCCAGGGTTCACCGGCGGCCCGCCTCGCGCAGGAGGAAGAAGTTGCTGTCCGCCTTTCTCAGTGCGTTCCGTACGCCTGACCTGCGCAAGAAGCTGCTGTTCACAGTAGGCATCATCGCGGTCTACCGGCTGGGTGCCACGCTCCCCAGCCCGGGCGTCTCGTACGGCAACGTGCAGAAGTGCCTCGACTCCATCTCGGGTGACACGACGGGCCCGCTGAATCTGCTCAACCTCTTCTCCGGCGGGGCGCTGCTACAGCTCTCGGTCTTCGCGCTGGGCATCATGCCCTACATCACCGCGTCGATCATCCTGCAGCTGCTGACCGTCGTGATTCCGCGCCTGGAGCAGCTCCGCAAGGAGGGCCAGGCCGGTCAGGCGAAGATCACGCAGTACACCCGCTACCTGACCCTCGGTCTCGGCGTGCTGCAGGCCTCGGCGTTCGTGGCGCTGGCCCGCTCGGGTCAGCTGTTCCAGAACCGCTGCGACCAGTTCCCGATCATCCCCGAGAACACCGGCATCCCGGACTGGCTGACCCTGGCCGTCCTGGTGATCACCATGACCGCCGGCACCGGCATGGTCATGTGGCTCGGTGAGCTGATCACCGACCGGGGCGTCGGCAACGGCATGTCCGTGCTGATCTTCACCTCGATCGCGGCGCGGCTGCCCGGCGAGGGCTGGCAGATCAAGACCCAACAGGGCTGGGGCAAGTTCGCCCTCGTCATCGCGCTGGTTCTGGTGGTCATCACCGCGGTCACGTTCATCGAGCAGGCGCAGCGCCGGATCCCGGTGCAGTACGCCAAGCGGATGATCGGCCGGCGGATGTACGGCGGCACCTCGACCTACATCCCGCTGAAGGTCAACCAGGCGGGTGTCATCCCGGTCATCTTCGGCTCGTCGCTGCTCTACCTCCCGCAGTTGGCCCTGCAGTTCTTCGACCAGAACGATCCGGGCAAGGTCCAGGCGTGGATCCAGAACAACCTGGTCGCACCGAACAGCCCGATCTACATCTCGGTCTACTTCCTGCTGATCATCTTCTTCACGTACTTCTACGTCTCGATCACGTTCAACCCGACCGAGGTCGCGGACAACATGAAGAAGTACGGCGGGTTCGTGCCGGGTATCCGGCCGGGCAAGCCGACGGCCGACTACCTGGACTTCATCCTCAGCCGGATCACCCTGCCGGGCGCGCTCTACCTCGGCATCATCTCGATCCTGCCGAACTTCTTCTTCATCTGGCTAGACAGCCAGCAGTACCAGAACTTCCCGTTCGGTGGCACCGCTGTGCTCATCATGGTCGGCGTCGGTCTGGAGACCGTGAAGCAGATCGAGAGCCAACTCATGCAGCGGAACTACGAAGGGTTCCTGCGGTAGATGAGACTAGTTCTGGTTGGCCCGCCGGGTGCGGGTAAGGGCACGCAGGCAGAGTTCGTTGCCGCGCACCTGTCGGTACCCAAGATCTCGACCGGAGACATCTTCCGCTCGAACGTCACCCAGGGCACGCCGCTCGGCGTCGAGGCGAAGCGGTACATGGACGCAGGCGAGCTGGTTCCGGACGAGGTCACCATCAACATGGTCCGGGACCGGCTGGCCGAGCCCGACGCCAGCGAGGGCTTCCTGCTCGACGGCTTCCCGCGGACCACTCCGCAGGCCGCCGCTCTGGACAAGCTCCTCGCCGATCTGGGCACCGCCCTGGATCTGGTCCTGGAGCTGGTGGTCGACGACGACGAGGTGATCCGGCGGCTCTCCGGCCGGCGTACCTGCCGGGGTTGCGGCAAGATCTGGCACGTCGAGTTCGACGCCACCACCCGGCCGGGCATCTGTGACAGGTGTGGCGCCGAGCTGTTCCAGCGCGACGACGACAAGCCGGAGACCATCGCCACCCGCCTGCGGGAGTACAGCGAGAAGACCGCGCCCCTGGTCGACTACTACGGCGCCCAGGGCAAGCTGGTCGGGATCGACGCCACCGGCCCGGTGGAGGACGTCACCACAAGGGCCATCGACGCTCTGCGGTCGTACGGCGGCTGAGGTCCTCGCCGCACCGCGGCGGATAGAGTGCGAAGAGCGGGGTACGCGCGACGTGCCCCGCTTTTCGGCAACGAAAGGTAACCGCTCCATGCGTCGTCCCCAGCTGGACATCCAGCTGAAGACCCCTGACCAGATCGACAAGATGCGCGCGGCCGGGCTCGTGGTCGCCGAGGCTCTGCGCCGGATACGCGAGGCGGTGGCCCCCGGCGTGAGCACGGCCGATCTGGACGCCATCGCCGAGTCGACGATCCGCGAGGCGGGCGCCGTCCCGTCCTTCAAGGGCTACCACGGCTTCCCGGCGTCGATCTGCTCCTCGGTCAACGAGCAGATCGTGCACGCCATCCCGTCGCCGCAGCAGGTGCTCTCCGAGGGAGACCTCATCTCGATCGACTGCGGTGCGGTGCTCAACGGGTGGCACGGCGACTCCGCCATCACCGTCGGGGTCGGCGACGTCGACCCGGCGCTGCTCAAGATGGCCGAGGTCGCCGAGGACGCGATGTGGGCGGGCATCGCCGCCGCTGCGCGCGGTGCGGCCAGCGGCAAGGGCCGGCTCACCGACATCTCGCACGCGGTGGAGACGGCGGTCCGCAAGGGCGGCCGGTACGGCATCGTCGACGGCTACGGTGGCCACGGCATCGGCACCGAGATGCACCAGGACCCGCACGTGCTCAACCACGGTAGGCCGGGCAAGGGGCCACGTCTGGTCCCCGGCATGGCGCTCGCGATCGAGCCCATGATCACCATGGCGTCGCCGCGTACTGTCGAACTGGCCGACGGTTGGACGGTCGTCACCCGGGACGGGTCGGTCGCCGCGCACGTCGAGCACTCGATGGCGCTGCTGCCTGACGGCGTGTGGGTGCTCACGGCCTTCGACGGCGGCCGTGCCCGCCTCGGCGACCTGGTAACCGCGCGCCAACCCGCCACCACCCCCTAACCCCCACCCCCCGCTCGTCGATCATGAAGTTATTGCCCTGACACGCCGGTGAAGCTGGCAATAACTTCATGATCAACGCATGTCGGCGAGCGGGCGAGCGGGACGGGCGGGCGGGACGGGACTGGCGTGGCGGTGGCATGCTTGCCGGCATGGACGGGCGCGACGGGATGCGGGCCGCGGACGCGGACCGTGAGGTGGTTGCCGACCGGCTACGGGTCGCCCTCGGCGAGGGCCGGTTGGACCTGCACGAGTACGACGAGCGGGTGCAGCGGGCCTACGCGGCGCGCACGTACGCCGAGCTGGACGCCCTGCTCACCGATCTGCCGCCGGTGGCGCCCCCGGAGCATTCGGCCCTGCGGCCGGCCAGCGCGCCGGCCGAGCCGCCCGTCGGTCGGCCCACCCCGGTCGTGCACGGCCACGTCGGCCGTTGGCTGGCCGAGGTGTGGCTGCCGTACCTGAAGGTGGTCGCCATCGTGGTGACGATCTGGGGCGTGACCTCGCTGCTGAGCCAGGAACTGCTCTATTTCTGGCCGGGCTGGGTGGCCGGCCCGTGGGGCGCGGTGTTGGTGCTCCGGACGGTCGGCGGGCTGGCCGGGGGAGAGCCCCGCCGCCAGGCGATCCAGCGGGAGCGCCGGCGTGAGCGCAGGCGGGCCAAGCGCGAGCGCCGCCGCGAGCTGCACACCAACGACCCAGAAGACCCCAAACCCGAAACCTGACCCAGCGACCCCACCGGGCCGACCCACCTCACCGAACCACCGGTGATCATGGAGTTGACGAGGTCGGCGGCCCCGTGTGGACCCGTCAATCTCATGATCAACCGTCGATGCGGGGCGCGGTTTGCGGAGATCATCGGAGGGCCGGGCGGGGGCGCCAGGGGCGACGCGGGGATGGGGTGGGTGGCCGGTTTGGCGACGGCGCGCAGGCCGGCGTACACTTTCTGTTCGGCGCACAGCGTCCACTCCGGCATGCCCACCCTGCGCTTCGGTGGGACCTGGAGCCGCGGCTGGCGCGGTCTTCTGATTCTGATCAGATTTCCGTGTAAGACGTTGTGGGCCGCCCGGAGCAATCGACGTCAGGACAGCGGAGGACATGCCGAAAAAAGACGGAGCCATTGAGATCGAGGGTCGGGTCATCGAGCCCCTGCCGAACGCCATGTTCCGGGTGGAGCTCGCGAACGGCCACAAGGTGTTGGCTCACATCAGCGGCAAGATGCGGCAGCACTACATCCGCATCCTGCCGGAGGACCGGGTCGTCGTCGAACTCTCGCCGTACGACCTGACCCGCGGGCGCATCGTCTACCGCTACAAGTAGTCCTGACGGCGGCCGGGAAGTCCCGTGTCCGTCTTCGACGTCCGGTCTCGCGTATCGCGCGTTCCCGGGCCAGATGGGAAGTAAGGCAACCGTGAAGGTCAAGCCGAGCGTCAAGAGGATCTGCCAGAAGTGCCGGGTTATCCGCCGGCACGGCCGGGTCATGGTCATCTGCAGCGACCCGCGCCACAAGCAGCGCCAGGGCTGACTCAGCCCGTTCGGCCGTGACAACGGCCGGGTGGCGTTGGTCCGGGCAGATCCCCTGCGACACACACATCACACATGCTCGTCCCAGCCGCGAGCGGTACGCGAGACGTACTCCTACGTGGCTGACCCCCGGTCGGAGGCCGGGGCCCGCTTGGGCAGCGACCGATCCCGGTCGCCGGCGCTGACAGCGTCGGAAAGACGGGACGGCCGGTAGCGGGGTGGGACGGGTCCACACCTCCGCCACATATCACGAGGAGTACGCCCGCACATGGCACGTCTAGTCGGCGTGGATCTCCCCCGCGAGAAGCGGATGGAGATCGCGCTCACCTACATCTTCGGGGTCGGTCGCACCCGCGCCCTGGAGACACTCGCCGCCACCGGCATCTCGCCGGACAAGCGCGCTCGGGACCTCACGGACGAGGAGCTCGTGCAGCTCCGCGACCACATCGAGGGCAACTACAAGGTTGAAGGCGACCTGCGCCGCGAGGTCGCCGCTGACATCCGCCGCAAGGTCGAGATCGGCTGCTACGCCGGCATCCGGCACCGCCGGGGCCTGCCCGTGCGTGGCCAGCGGACCAAGACCAATGCACGGACCCGCAAGGGCCCGAAGCGGACCGTCGCCGGCAAGAAGAAGCCCGGCAAGAAGTAATAGGAGCGCAGAAGACTTATGCCACCGAAGGCTCGTGCCGGAGCCGCTGTCAAGAAGGTCCGGCGCAAGGAACGCAAGAACGTCGCCCACGGGCAGGCGCACATCAAGAGCACCTTCAACAACACCATCGTGTCCATCACGGACCCGACCGGTGCGGTCATCTCCTGGGCCTCCGCTGGCCAGGTGGGCTTCAAGGGCTCCCGCAAGTCGACTCCGTTCGCCGCGCAGCTGGCCGCCGAGGCTGCCGCGCGTCGCGCCATGGAGCACGGCATGCGCAAGGTCGACGTGTTCGTCAAGGGCCCCGGCTCCGGCCGGGAAACCGCCATCCGTTCGCTGCAGGCCGTGGGCCTCGAGGTCGGGCAGATCGCCGACGTCACCCCGCAGCCGCACAACGGGTGCCGTCCGCCGAAGCGTCGCCGGGTCTGAGAGGTAGAGAGAGATGGCTCGTTACACCGGTGCAGACTGCCGCCGTTGCCGGCGGGAGAAGATGAAGCTGTTCCTCAAGGGCAGCAAGTGCGATGGTCCGAAGTGCCCGTTCGAGTCCCGGCCGTTCCCGCCCGGGCAGCACGGCCGCGGCCGCACCAAGGAGACGGAGTACCTGCTCCAGCTCCGCGAGAAGCAGAAGGCCCGTCGTGTCTACGGCGTGCTGGAGAAGCAGTTCCGTGGCTACTACGAGGAAGCCGTTGGCAAGCAGGCCAAGACCGGTGAGGTCCTCCTGCAGATCCTCGAGTCGCGGCTGGACAACGTCGTTTACCGGGCCGGCTACGCCCACTCGCGGGACATGGCCCGCCAGCTGGTCAAGCACGGTCACTTCACGGTGAACGGCAAGAAGGTCGACATCCCGTCGTACCGCGTCAAGGAGCACGACATCATCGAGGTCCGGGGCAAGAGCAAGGAGCTCACCCCGTTCGTGGTGGCGCAGGCTCAGGCCGGTTCGAAGACGGTGCCGGCCTGGCTGGAGGCAATCCCCAGCCAGATGAAGGTGCTCGTGCACTCCCTCCCGGCCCGGCAGGTCATTGACACGCAGGTCCAGGAGCAGCTGATCGTCGAGCTCTACTCCAAGTAGTCGGGCTCGTTGCGGTGGTCCGCCCTCCGGGGCGGGCCACCGGAACAGTTTGTGTCGTGGACGTCAAATAGCGGGCGTCCCGGAAGAGAAGAGACAACATGCTCATCAGCCAGCGACCCTCCCTCTCCGAGGAGTCGATCAACGAGACCCGGTCGCGGTTCGCCATCGAGCCGCTCGAGCCGGGCTTCGGCTACACCCTGGGCAACTCGCTGCGGCGCACGCTGCTGTCGTCGATCCCGGGTGCGGCGGTCACCTCGATCAAGATCGACGGCGTGCTGCACGAGTTCACCACGATCCCCGGTGTCAAGGAGGACGTGGTCGAGCTCGTCATGAACATCAAGGAGCTGTGCGTCAGCTCCGAGCACGACGAGCCGGTCAGCATGTACCTGCGCAAGCAGGGCCCGGGCGACGTGACGGCGGGCGACATCCAGCCCCCGGCTGGCGTCTCGGTGCACAACCCGGACCTCAAGCTCGCGACCCTCAACGGCAAGGGCCGGCTCGACATGGAGCTGACCGTCGAGCGGGGCCGGGGCTACGTGACGGCTGCACAGAACAAGCAGTCCGGCGCCGAGATCGGCCGGATCCCTGTCGACTCGATCTACTCGCCGGTGCTGAAGGTGACGTACCGCGTCGAGGCGACCCGCGTCGAGCAGCGCACCGACTTCGACCGGCTCATCATCGACGTCGAGACCAAGCCGTCGATGGGCCCGCGTACCGCGCTGGCCTCCGCCGGTTCGACGCTTGTGGAGCTGTTCGGGCTGGCTCGTGAGCTGGACGAGACCGCCGAGGGCATCGACATCGGGCCGTCCCCGCAGGACGCCCAGCTGGCGGCGGACCTCGCTCTGCCGATCGAGGAGCTGGACCTCACCGTCCGCTCCTACAACTGCCTCAAGCGCGAGGGCATCAACTCCGTTGGTGAGCTCATCGGGCGTACCGAGGCCGACCTCCTCGACATTCGCAACTTCGGTCAGAAGTCGATCGACGAGGTCAAGATGAAGCTCGCCGGGATGGGTCTCGGGCTGAAGGACTCGGCTCCGAACTTCGACCCGGCGCACGTCGTGGACACCTTCGGCGAGGCCGACTACGACACCGACGACTACCGCGAGACCGAGCAGCTCTAGTCCGCGCTGCCGCCACAACTGAGGAGCACCAAAAATGCCCACGCCCACCAAGGGCCCCCGCCTCGGCGGCAGCCCCTCGCACGAGCGGCTGATGCTCGCCAACCTGGCGACCGCGCTGTTCCAGCACGGCAAGATCCAGACCACCGAGACGAAGGCCCGTCGGCTGCGTCCGCTGGCCGAGCAGCTCATCACCAAGGCCAAGCGCGGTGACCTCGCCTCGCGGCGGCGGGTGCTGGGTGTCGTCAAGGACAAGGACGTGGTGTACGCCCTGTTCGACCAGATCGCGCCCCGGTACTCGAACCGCCCCGGCGGTTACACCCGGATCGTGAAGACCGGTCCGCGCAAGGGTGACAACGCGCCGATGGCCATCATCGAGCTGGTGGAAGAGCTTCAGGTCGCCGAGCCCAAGGTGAACAAGAAGACCGCCGCCCGCAAGGCCGCGCAGCAGGACAAGGTCGAGGCGCTCGCCCCGGCCGACGAGACCCCGCAGTCGGCCCCGGCCGACCAGGACTCCGAGGCGCCGGTGTCGGCATCAGGTGACACCGCCGAGGCGCGCGAGGACAGCGACCTCGCCACCGAGGAGAACAAGGCCTGACCTCGGGCATCGTTTCCGGGCCCGGCACCCCTCACGGGGTGTCGGGCCCGACCCGTAACAGGAGGTACGAGGTGGACGAGCGGATCCGGCTGCGGCTGGACGTCTCGTACGACGGCGCCGGTTTCTCCGGCTGGGCGCCCCAGCCGACCCGGCGGACCGTCGCCGGGGTGCTCGTCGAGACCCTGGACCTGGTCCTCGGCGTGGGCACGGCGACCGGTCTGACCGTCGCGGGTCGCACCGACGCGGGGGTGCACGCCACCGGGCAGGTCTGCCATCTGGACCTCCCCGCCGAGGTGTGGCGCGAGCACGAGGGAAGGTTGCTGCGCCGTCTCGCGCGGCTGCTCCCCACCGACGTGCGGGTCCGGGCGATGTCGGAGGTGCCGGCCGACTTCGACGCCCGCTTCTCGGCCACCTTCCGGCGCTACGAGTACCGGGTGACCGACGCCCCGTACGGCGCCGAGCCGTTGCGCCGACACGAGGTGCTGGCCTGGCCGCGACCGCTGGACCTGGCCGCCCTGAACGCCGCCGCGGCGGGCCTGGTGGGGGAGCACGACTTCGCCGCGTACTGCCGGCGCAAGGAGAACGCGACGACGCTGCGCGAGGTGACCCGGCTGGACTGGCGACGCGACCCGGACGGCATCCTGGTCGCCACCGTGCAGGCGGACGCGTTCTGCCAGGCCATGGTCCGCAGCCTCGTGGGGGCGATGCTGGCGGCCGGCGACGGTCGCCGGACGGTCGAGTGGCCGGGAAGCCTGCTCGACAGGCAGGAGCGCTCCAGTGAGGTGACTGTGGCCCCGGCGCACGGCCTCACCCTGGTCGCGGTCGGCTATCCGGCGGACCCGGCCGACTACGCCCGTCGCGCGGACCTGACGCGCCGCCTGCGCGTGCCCGTCGAGGGCTGACGACCGCGGACTCGTCGTGGCTGACGACTGCGGACTCGTCGTGGGCTGATGACGGCGGTCGCGGGTGTACCCGTCGTGGGCTGACGACTGCGGTCGCGCACGCCGCCGGGTGTGCCACCCGTCGGCGGCACACCCGGCGGGCGGAGTCGCGGATCAGTCTCCTGGCAGGTCGCCGTCGTCGGTGCTGCCGCTCTGGCTGCCGTTGCCCCCGGTCGGCGCCGCCGTTGGTTGTCCAGCCGTGCCGGTGTCGGCCCGCCGTTGCAGCACGCCTCGACTGAGGTGTACCTCGATCATGTCGTACAGGACGTCCCGGATCTTCGCGTCGCCGGACTTGACCGCCGCACCGTCCGCGCGGACCACAAGCGCGTACGCCAGGTAGTGGCCGCGGGCCTGCCAGCCGACCCGCGCCGGGGCGCTGGTCAGGACGTCGGCGTCGTCACCGGCGCTCAGCCCCCGGAACCGGCCCTGCCGCTCGTCGAGGATGTGCCGGATCTGGTCCCGGACGCGTTCGGCGCTGACCTTGTCGGTGAGGTTGAACAGGCCGGCGGTGACCAGGTAGTCGCCGCCGGGTGCCCGTAGCGTCGCCCGGACGACCTGGTTGCAGCCGAGCCGGAGGAGCAGGTCGGCCACCTCGTCGGTGGCGGCGACGGCGCAACTGCCGCTGGAGTGAGTCTTGAGCACCTGGTAGGCGGGTTGGCCGTCGGCGAGTTTCAACTCCTTGGCGGGAAAGAGCTCCTTCGCGGTGAGCGGCGCCTGGTCGGTGTCCCGCGAGTCGAGGTCCTGCCGCTGCGCGGGAGCGGACGCGGCGACGTTCGGCTGGCTCGTCGCGGTGGCCTGTGGCGCCGGGTCGTCGTCCACGAGCAGTGCGGCCGCGCCTAGGCCGCAGAGCGCGAGTAGGACGAGGACTGCCGCGCCGCCGATCAGCACCTGCCAGAGCCGGCCGCCGCCACGCCGTGTGGGCGACTCCACGGCCTGCGCCGAGGTGTAGACCTGGCTGCGCGGGGCCGCGACCGAGGTGTTGCCGCGGGTGACCGGCGGCGCCGGGGTCGGCGCCTGGTTCCGTGACTCCTGGTTCCGTGGCGCCTGGGTCGACGGCAGCAGCAGCTGGTTCGGCCGGGGCAGCGACGGGGCGGGGAAGCGTGACGGTGAGGGGCCGGCCGGCGGAGGCGGACCGGCGCCGAGCACGGCCAGGTCGGACCCGGGCTCCGGGTCCTCGAATGCGTCCTCATCGGACTCGTACCGATACACCATGTCGCCCAGAGTAGGAGCCATTGTCCCTTTAGGGGGTAATATTGGGAAATGCGGCTGTGGGCCGTGTCATGGCCCGCCCCGGCCGGTGCGAGAATTGCCGGCGTGACCGGCGACCACTACTTCACCGCTCAACCCGCCAGCGACGCACCGGCGCGCGAGGTCGAGTTCTCCGTCGCCGACCGCGACTACCAGCTCGTCTCGGCCGGCGGCGTCTTCTCCGCCAGCCGCCTCGACCCCGGCACCGCCGTACTCCTGCGCAAGGCCGAGCTGCCCGCCCCCGACACCGTCGGTGACCTGCTCGACCTCGGCTGCGGGTTCGGCCCGATCGCCTGCGTGCTCGCCGACGTGGCGCCGACGAGCACCGTCTGGGCGGTCGACGTCAACGCCCGCGCCCGCGAGCTGACCGCCGCCAACGCCGCGCGGATCGGCGCCGCCGACCGGGTCCGGGTCAGCGCCCCCGACGACGTGCCGGCGGACCTCCGGTTCGCCCAACTCTGGTCCAACCCGCCCATCCGCATCGGCAAGGACGAGCTGCACGAGCTGTTGCTGCGGTGGCTGCCCCGACTCGCACCGGACGGCGTCGGCTGGCTCGTCGTCGCCCGCCACCTCGGCGGCGACTCGCTGCAGCGCTGGATCATCGACCAGGGATGGCAGGTCGAGCGGCACGCCAGCCAGAAGGGCTTCCGGGTGCTGCGGGTCACCCGGTAATTGGATGTCCCTCCCGGCCCTCGCTGGGGCAGGATCCCCGCGTGGGATACGTGGACGTGGCAGCGGTCGGGCACATTCTGCCCGACGGTCGGGAACTCTTCGCCGACGTGTCGTTCCGGGTCGGGGAGGGCAGCAAGGTCGCCCTGGTCGGGCCGAACGGCGCGGGAAAGACGACACTGCTGCGGATGGTCGCCGGTGACCTGCCGGTGCGTACCGGCACCGTCGCGCGGGCCGGCGGGCTGGGCGTGATGCGCCAGTTCATCGGCATGATCGGCGACGAGACGACACTTGCCGACCTGGCGCTGTCGCTGGCCCCACCGCCGCTGCGCGCCGCCGGCAGCCGGCTCGCCGAGACCGAGACGGCCATGCGGGCCGCCGAGGTCCGCGGCAAGTTCAGCAGCGCCGCCGGCAAGGCCCAACTGGCGTACGCCGACGCGCTCGGCGCCTGGGGCGAGGCCGGCGGGTACGACGCCGAGGTGCTCTTCGACACCGTCGCGACAATCGTGCTCCACCAGCCCTGGGACGCCGTCCGGGACCGGCCGGTGCGGACCCTGTCCGGCGGCCAGCAGAAGCGCTTCGCCCTGGAGCTGCTGCTGCGCGGCCCCGACGAGGTGCTGCTGCTCGACGAGCCGGACAACTTCCTCGACGTGCCCGGCAAACGCTGGCTGGAGGCGCGACTGCGCGAGTCGACGAAGTCGGTGCTCTACGTCTCGCACGACCGCGAGCTGCTTGCCCAGAGCGCCGACCGGGTGGTCGCCGTGGAGGGGGGTAGCGCCTGGGTGCACCCCGGTGGCTTCGCCAGTTGGCACGAGGCGCGGGTGGCCCGGCACGCCCGCCTCGACGAGCTGCGTCGACGCTGGGACGAGGAGCACCAGAAGCTGCGCGAGCTGATGCTGATGTACAAGCAGAAGGCCGCGTACAACGACGGGTTGGCCTCGCGCTACCAGGCCGCGCAGACCCGGTTGCGCAAGTTCGAGGAGGCCGGGCCGCCGCCCGTACCGCCGAAGGACCAGGACATCCGGATGCGGCTGACCGGCGGGCGGACCGGCAAGCGCGCGGTCGTCTGCGACCAGCTGGAGCTCGACGGCCTGACATTCCCCTTCGACCTGGAGATCTGGTACGGCGACCGGGTGGCGGTGCTCGGTGCCAACGGCACCGGCAAGTCGCACTTCCTACGGCTGCTGGCCCGGGGCGGCACCGATCCCGACCCGGCGAACGGGCCTGTCGACGGGGCGGGCGCGCTCGCCCCGGTGACGCACGACGGCACGGCCCGGCTCGGCGCCCGGGTCCGACCCGGTCACTTCTCCCAGACCCACGACCGGCCGGAGCTGATGGCGAAGACGCTCGTCGAGATCCTGTGGCGGGGTGACGAACACCGCCAGGGGATGGACCGGCACGCGGCGATGGGCGTGCTCAGCCGCTACGAGCTGGCCGGGCAGGGCGACCAGCGCTTCGGCACCCTCTCCGGCGGGCAGCAGGCCAGGTTCCTGGTGCTGTTGCTGGAGTTGTCCGGGGCGACCCTGCTGCTGCTCGACGAACCCACCGACAACCTCGACCTGGCCAGCGCGGAGGCCCTCGAAGCGGGCCTGAACGCGTTCGAGGGGACGGTGGTGGCTGTCACCCACGACAGGTGGTTCACCCGATCCTTCGACCGTTTCGTGCTGTTCCGGGGCGACAACGAGGTGGTGGAGACCCCAGAGCCGGTCTGGGACGTGGGCTGAGCCGTCTCCGGGCAGCGGTGCTTTCGGCCGGCATAGGGTGGATCTCGTGACTGAGATGACCTATCGCCGGTTGGGCGACTCCGGGCTCGTGGTGTCCGTCGTCGGAATCGGCTGCAACAACTTCGGCCGCAAGCTCGACCTCGACGGCACCCGGGCGGTGGTGGACGCCGCCCTGGAAGCCGGGATCAACCTGTTCGACACCGCCGACATCTACGGCGAGCCGCAGGGCGCTTCCGAGGAGCTGCTCGGGCAGGCGCTCAAGGGACGCCGGGACGACGTGGTGGTGGCCACCAAGTTCGGCATGGACATGTTCGGCCTGAACGGGCCGGACTACGGCGCGCGCGGTGCGCGGCGCTACATTGCCCGCGCGGTGGAGGCGTCGCTGCGCCGGCTCGGCACCGACCACATCGACCTGTACCAGATGCACGAGCCCGACCCGGGCACCCCGATCGACGAGACCCTCGCGGCCCTGGACGACCTGGTCCGCGACGGCAAGGTCCGCTACCTGGGCAACTCCAACTTCGCCGGCTGGCAGATCGCCGACGCCGACTGGGTGGCCTCGTCCAACGGCCGGTCCCGCTTCATCAGCGCGCAGAACCACTACAGCCTGCTGGAGCGGTCAGTGGAGACCGAGGTGATCCCGGCCTGCGAGCGGTTCGGTCTCGGCATGCTGCCGTTCTTCCCGCTCGCCAACGGCCTGCTCACCGGAAAGTACAAGCGGGACGGGCAGCCGCCGGCCGGCAGCCGGCTCTCCGGCGGTGGCCGGTACGCGGAGCGGCTCGCGGCGGCCGACTGGGACACCATCGAGGCGATCGAGGCGTACGCGGCCGAGCGGGATCTGACCATGCTCCAGGTGGCGATCGGCGGGCTGGCCGCCCAGCCGGCGGTGACCTCGGTGATCGCCGGTGCGACCACGCCCGAGCAGGTGCACGCGAACGCCGCCGCCGGCACCTGGGAGCCCAGCGACGAGGATCTGGCGGCGCTGCGCGCCATCCTCTGAGCGCGGCGGCCGGTCGGCGCGGCGGCCGGTCGGCGCGTGGTGATCCACTCGCGTTTCCTGAAAACGGGGTGACCTGCGGTCGGGGATGCCCCGACTTCAAGGAACACGAGTCGATCATCAGCCGGCCGGACGACAAACGGGCCGGGCCGCTCGTCGCGGCCCGGCCCGGTCGTCGATGGCGCTGGAGCGCCGGTCGGTCGGTGGATGGCGCTGGCGCGCCGGTAGATCAGTCGTTCGGCGTCGAGGGGCGGCGGCGGCCCCACAGCATGGCCACTCCCATCGCCGCGGCGACGACCACGAGGCCGGCCGCCGCGAACGGCCACCAGCCGCCCGCCCCGCCGTCGTCCGTCGGCCTTGTCACCGCGACCGGCGCGGGCACCGGCGGAGACTGTGCCGCCTTCGCCTGCACCGTGGCGGTGGCCTTGCCCGCCAGGGGAGCGGGGGAGTTCACAGTCACCTTCCACGTGCCGGTGGAGAGCACCGGGCCGCTGCTGTAGAAGCCCTGCCCCTCGGGCTGCGGCTCCAACTGCACCGGCCCGACCCGCTGTCCGTCCGGGCCGGTGGCGGTGAGCACCAACCGCACCACCTGGTCCAGCCGGCGACCATCGGCGTGGGTGGCCTGGATGGTGACCCCCTGCGCGCCGTCACCGGCCACCGTCAGCTTGATCTTGTCGGCCTGTGCTGCCGCCGGGGCAGCGCAGAGCAGGGTCAGGACCAGTCCGGCGAACACGGCGGCCACCACCTTGCGGATACCCGTCACGGACATCTCCTCACTACTGATGAGGGAGGCCCCTCCCCGACACCTGAGCGTCGGGGAGGGGCCTCGATCGGATCAGAGCTGGCGACCGGGTGCCAGCCGGGTGGCGTCGCCACCGAGCCGTCCGGTGCCCTTGACGGGTTCGCCGTCGTTCGCCTTGACCCCGGCCTTGCTGGCCGTGCCACCGAGCCGAACGATCATGGCGTCGGCGTCCCGGATCAGGACGTCCCGAACCTCGGCCTCCGGCACCAGTGTGGCGTCGGCGGCGAGGTCACGGAATGCGGTCAACTGCTTGATCGCCTTGTTGTCGTTGCCGGCCGCCTCGGCCTGACGGGCCGCGTCGAGCTTCGCCGTCAACTGCTTGTGCGCCTTGGCCGAGAGCCGCCCCGTCGCCTTGAACCGGTCCAGCAGGTTCTGCATGTCCCGGAACGAGGTGGTGACGAAGAACCGGACCGCCGAGGTCGTCGTGTTGCCCGCCTTGTCGGTCGCGGTGACGGTCAGCTCGTGCAGGCCGAGCGGAAGCTCGTACATGGCCTGCAGGGTGCCGCTGACGTACGCCTTTCCGTCCAGCTCGCCCACCACTGACGCGATGCCCGAGGTCGGGTCGACGGCCTGCCAGGACACCCGAACGTCCTGGCTGTCCCCGTAGAGCTGGCCGTCGGCGATCCCGGACACCAGCAGCGTCGGCTTGGTGCCGTCGATGCGCAGCACCGCCGACTTGAGCGTCTCGGCGTTGCCCGCCTTGTCGGTCGACCGGAACAGCAACTCGTGCTGCCCGTCACCGGTCACGGAGACCGGCGCCGTGTACGGCGTCCACGCGCCGCCATCCAGCGACCACTCGACCGTCTTGACGCCGGAACCGGCGTCGGTAGAGGTCAGCACCACCGGGATGGTCCCGTTGTGCCAGCCCGCGTCGTTCGCCGGAGCGAACGTCGCCGTGGTGACCGGAGCGGTGGCGTCGATCTTGACCGAGACGGTCTTCGTCGACTCCACGTTGCCGGCCTTGTCGGTCGAGCGGTACCGCAGCTCGTGCTCGCCGTCGCCGCTCACCGCCACGCCGGCGGTGTACGGCGTCCAGGTGGTCGCCCCGTCGAGCTGGTACTCCGTGCCGGCCAACCCGCTGCCGCCGGCCTCGTCGGCGGCGGTCAGGGTGACAGTCACCGGGCCGGTGTACCAACCCTCGGTGGGCGTGCCGGACACCGCCGCCGTCGTGACCGGAGCGGTCTCGTCGGCGACAGTCGTGCTCAGCCGGAAGTAGTCGAACGAGGCGGTCTTCGACGCCGTCTGGTTGGCGCCGAGGGTGAACAGACCGACCTTCGGGGTGGCCCCGACCGCGCTGTTGGTAAGCGCCTCCAGCGTGGTCCAGGTCGTCCCGTCGGCCGAGTACGACGCCGTGAAGGTGTCGCCCGTGCGGGCCAGCCGCAGGTGCCACACCGCCGAGGTGAGGCTTGTCGCCTCCGGCTGCGGGTTCTGGACGACGCCGCCGATCTCGCTGCGGAACTCGATCCGCCGCGTCACCGTCTGGCCGGCCTGGTTGTCCGCGATGAAGTCGAACTTCAGGTAGTTGTCGTCGTCCGCCTGCACGAGCAGACCCGCCTGCTGGTACTGCTCGTTCAGCAGGCTGCCGTCGACCTTCGTCTCCAGGGTCCAGTCGCCCGAGGGCGCGGTCTGGAGGATGAAGTTCTTCGGCCCGGTGTTGTCGGTGCCGTAGATGTCACCGTTGGGCACGTCGATCCGCAACGCTCCACCGGTGACCCGGTAACCATTCGGGTCCTCCCGCGTCACGGCGTCCCACCGGCACTTGTCCAACGTGTCACCGGTGAACTCGTCCGACGGGTCGACCGGGCCGGCCGGGGCGTCCGGCGTGACCACGAACGAGTCGAACGCGGCGTCGACCACTGGCGCCTCGGTGCCTCCGTTGAGCGCGAAGACCCCGATCCGCGGGTTGGTGATGCCGGCGAGCGCAGCCGAACGGCCGACCGGGGTGAACGTCTGCCCGTCGCCCGAGGCGGCCGCGGTCAGGTTCGTCCCGTCGCTGGTGATCCGCAGGTACACGGTGTCACCCGCCGGTGCGTTCGTGGCGTCGGCGGCGTCGTTGCGCGGCGTGGCGGCCGTCTCCCGGATGAACTCCACCCGGCGGCTGCCGTTGTAGAGCAGATCCACCTTGGCGTAGTTGTCGTCGTCGCCGTACACCAGCAGGCCCGCCTGCTGGTAGTTGGCCGTCACCGGCAAAGTGACCTTGGTGGTCATCTCCCAGGCGCCGGTCGGCGCCGCCTGGAGCACCAGGTTGGTGGCGTCGTTGCGCGCGCCGTAGAGGTCACCCACCCCGGTGGGCAGCCGCAGCGCGCCACCCGACACCGAGTAGAGCTGGTTCTCCCGGACCACGCTGGTCCACCGGCCCTTGTCGAGGCTGGTGCCGTTGAAGTCGTCCGAACGCGCCCCGAAGCAGGACGTGTCCGGCGCGTTCACCCGCACCGGCACCGTGGCGTACGACTTGGCGCCCTTGCTGTCGGTCACCGTGAGGGTGGCCGTGAAGGCACCCACACTCGTGTACGTGTGGCTGGCGTCCAGGGTGGACGCCGTACCGCCGTCACCGAAGTCCCAGGCGTACGTCAGCGGGGTGTCGCCCTCGGCGTCGGTGGCCGTGCCGTCGAACTCGACGGTGACCGGCGCGGTGCCGGTGGCCGGGGTCGCGGTGGCGGTGACCACCGGCGGCCCGTTCTCGGTGACGCCGCGGCCGACGAAGTCCATCCAGTTGACGTTGAACAGCGAACCGGTTCCGCCGCTCGGATCGCGGGCCACGAAGTACAGCGATCCGCTCGCGGCACCTGTCACCGGCGCGCTCACGTCCGTGTACGTCTGCCACGCGCCTGTCGTCGGAACGGTGGCCGTGGCCACTACCGGTCCGTCGACGGCGCCCGCGTGGACCTCGATCCGACCGCCGGCGCCGGCCGAGGCGGCCCGGAACCGGATCTCGGTGATGTTCGTCAGGTCCGCCGGGACGACCGACCACCAGTCGCCGTCCTCGATGAACGCGATGCTCTGGCCGCCACCGGCGGTGTCGGCCCCGGCCTCGCGCTGCACGCCGGCGTCTCCGCCGCCGGTGCCGCCCGGCACCCGCCCGGTGGCCGTGAAGTACTCGGCCTGCTTCTGCTTGGGCTGCAGGATCTCGATGTCCCGGCCGGTGAGCGCGCCCGCGCCGCCGGCACCACCGTCGTCGGTGTAGGTGGCCTCGAAGACCGCGAAGACGTTCGCCTCGGCGCCGTGCCCGGAGGCGAGCGACGTCTGGACCGTGCCGGTGCAGCCGGTGTGCTGCTCCAGCGGGTGGGCGTGCTCGTCGTGACCGAGCAGCACCTGGAGGTTCACCCGGTCGCAGTCGATCTGCCCGTCCTCGGGGTCGGTCACCTTGACCGTGTAGCGGACCTGGTCACCCCAGTTGAAGAAGCCACCGTCCGGCGGGAACTCGATGCTCACCGTCGGTGCGGTGTTGCCCACGGTGACCGGCACGTTGGCCACCGCGGTACGGCCCTTCGGGTTTGTCACGGTGAGCTGGGCGGTGTAGTTGCCCGCCGTGGCGTACGTGTGCGTCGGGTTGGCCTCGGTGGAGGTCTGCCCGTCGCCGAAGGTCCAGGCGTAGGTGAGCGCGCCGCCGTCCGGGTCCCGGGAGCCGGCGCTGGAGAAGGTGACGGTCAGCGGCGCCGGGCCCGAGGTCGGGTTGGCGGCCGCCGCGGCGATCGGTGCGAGGTCACCGGCGGTGTAGTCGATCCGGTAGATGCCGGAGTCGTCGTTGTTACCGCCGAACCCGGTGCCCCACTCGATCAGGTAGAGCGCGCCGTCCGGGCCGAACTCGAAGTCCATCGGCCGGATCATCCTCATGCCGGCGAGCAGCTGGTTGATGTCCACCAACGACTTGCCGTCGGCGGTCATCTGCATCGTGTACATCTTGTTCTGGTTCCACTCGCCCAGCAGCGCCTTGCCGTCGTAGTAGGCCGGCCACTTGCGGGGGGAGTCGAGGTCGGCGTCGTACCGGTAGGCCGGTCCGCCCATCGGGGCGCCACCGCCACCGATCTCCGGGTACCGCGCGTCACCGGCGTAGCCGTAGTCGACGGTGGCCGGGACGACCGGCGGGAGGTTGGTCAGGCCCGTGTTGTTTGGCGAGTTGTTCACCGGCGCGGCGCAGTCGAACTTCGGCCCGCTCGGGCCGGACGGGAACGTGTAGTCGTTGTACGCCTCGTTCGTCCCCGTGCAGTACGGCCAGCCGTAGTTGCCGGGGGTCACGACGTTCCACTCGACCAGGCCCCGGGGGCCCCGGTCCGGGTTGTTCGCGTTGGCGTCCGGCCCGTAGTCCCCGACGTACAGCGTGTCGGTCTTCGGGTCGGTGCCGATCCGGAACGGGTTGCGGAAGCCCATCGCGAAGATCTCGGGACGGGTCTTCGCCGTGCCCGGCGCGAAGAGGTTGCCCGTCGGAACGGTGTACGTCCCGTCGTCCTCCGGGTGGATCCGGATCACCTTGCCGCGCAGGTCGTTCGTGTTGGCGGCGCTGCGCTGCGAGTCGTAGTCCTGACGGCCCGGCCGCTCGTCCAACGGTGCGTACGCGTTCGACTCGAACGGGTTGGTGTTGTCGCCGGTGGCCAGGTAGAGGTTGCCGGCGCTGTCGAAGGTCATGCTGCCGCCCGCGTGGCAGCAGGTGTTGCGCTGGGTGTCGACCCGCAGCACCTGCTTCTCGCTCGCCGGGTCGATGGTGTCGCCGGTCACCGTGAACCGGGACAGCAGGTTGCGCGTGACGCCGTCGTTCGGGGCGTAGTAGAGATACACCCACTTGTTGGTGGCGAAGTCCGGGTCGAGCCGGATGCCGATGAGGCCGTCCTCGTTGCCGGTGAAGACGTCCAGGTCGACGGCGGTGACGGTGCTGCCGGTGTCCGGCTTGATGATCTGCACCCGGCCGTCGCGCTCGATGTAGAAGACCCGGCCGTCGGGCGCGATGTCCAGCTCCATCGGATTACTGGTGTTGCTGTCCAGGGTGATCTTCTCGAAGCTGGAGGTCTTCGAGGCGCCGCAGTCGGCGTCGACCACGCCGGCCGCCGTCTGGATGCCGCCGAGCAGGTGCTTGAGGAACTCGGGCTCGGCGTACGACTCCCGGGTGTGCCCGCCGCCCGTGTACCAGGAGCGGCCACCGTCGAAGTCCTGGCACCACGCGGTCGGGTGGTCGGCGCCCATCGCGCCGGCGCCCGGGGTGTAGCTCTTCTCGTCCAGGCTGGCCAGCACGTGCACGTCCGGCCGGGGGTTGGTCTGGAAGTTGTACCACTCGTCGAACCGGGACCAGCGGTCCGGAAGTCCGGCGGTGGACGGGTGCGCGGGGTCCTCCACCTTGACGGTGGCCTGCTGGTTCTGCGGGTGGTTGGCGAAGTACGCGCCGACCAGGTCGCCGTACCAGGCCCAGCTGTACTCGGTGTCCGAGGCGGCGTGGACGCCTGCGTAACCGCCGCCGGCCTTCACGTACCGCTCGAAGGCCGCCTGCTGGTCGGCGTCGAGGACGTCACCGGTGGTGGAGAGCCAGATCACGGCCTTGTACTTGGCGAGGTTGGCGTCGTTGAACGCGGCGCCGTCCTCGGTGGTGTCCACGGTGAACCCGTTGGCCGCGCCGAGTTGCTGGATGGCGGCGATGCCGGTGGGGATGGCGTCGTGCCGGAAGCCTGCGGTCTTCGAGAAGACCAGGACGGAGTAGGGGTCGGCCGCTGCGGCCTTCGGTGCCTTCGGCACCACCTGGGTGACCGGAGCCGCGGCCTGCGCGTCTCGCGGGGGGACCTGCGCTGCGGCCGGAGCCGCCTGCGCCGGCGACCCGAGCAGGGTCGTCGAGGCGAGCGCTAGGGAGAGCAGGGTAGCGGTGAGGGGTAAACGGGCACGACGAGAACGGGACACGCCGCCTCCAATGTCGCGGTGGACAGGAATCGCGGGGGCCGGCTCGCCGAAGACCGTCCCGGATGGAGCCGGTCGGGACACCGTGCCAGGGCGTCCACGCCGGCATTTTGTCGAATCGCTGAACAAATTAATTCTGGTGTATTGATGTCGGGCAAGATGCCGGCGGGTAACGGTTCTGCAACGGCGGGAGACATTCCGAACAGGACCGGAGAAAGTGCCCAACTGTTTCCGCCGCGTCCCCTTCCCTTGGCAGGCCGGCGGATCTGTCGTACGGTGACACGCAAGTAACCCACGGGAGCCCGGTGTACCGGGCTGAGAGGGGGGCTGACAGCCCCCGACCGTCGAACCTGATCCGGGTAATGCCGGCGCAGGGAGGAGCGTTGCCGTGCCGTCCCTTGGACGACTGCATCTGATCACCGACACCCGACCCGGGCGCGATCCACTCACAGTGGTCCGGGCCGCCCTCACGGCGGCCCGCGCTGACCTCGTCGTGCAGGTCCGGGTGGAGGACTCCGCTACCGACCGCGAGGCGTACGACCTGGCCGGCCGGGTGCTGGCGCTCTGCACCCCGTACGGAGCGACCTGCCTGGTCAACGACCGGCTGCACGTGGCGCTCGCGGTGGGCGCCGCCGGCGGGCACGTCGGGGCCGACGACCTGCCGGTCGCCGCCGCCCGGCACGTGCTCGGCCCGACCGGTGTGCTCGGCGCCACCGCACGCGCACCCCAGACGGCTGTCGCGGCGGTCACCGCAGGGGCCAGCTACCTGGGCGTCGGCCCGTGCCACGCCACCGACACCAAGGACGGCCTGCCGGATCCCATCGGGCCCGCGGGCGTACGCGCCGTCGCCGACGCCGTCGACGTGCCGGTCATCGCGATCGGCGGGGTGACCGCCGACCGGGTGCCGGCGCTGCGGGCCGCCGGGGCGTACGGGGTGGCGGTGGTCGCTGCGCTCTCCGCCGCCGCCGACCCGGCCGGTGCCACCGCCGAGCTGCTCCGGGCCCTGGCGTGACGGGATCGGCCACCCCCGCCGTGGACGTGGCGGTGGTGGGCGGCGGGCCGATCGGGCTCGCGATCGCCTGGCGCTGCGCCACGCGCGGACTACGGGTGGCGGTGCACGACCCGGCCCCCGGGTCGGGGGCGTCGGCAGTCGCCGCCGGAATGCTCTCCCCTGTCGCCGAGGCGTACTTCGGTGAGCGGCGACTGACCGAGCTGCTGGTCGCGTCCGCCGCTCGCTGGCCCGGGTTCGCCGCCGAGCTGACCGAGGCGAGCGGCGCCGAGATCGGCTACCGCACCGAGGGCACCCTGATGGTCGGGCTGACAGGCGACGACCTGGCCGAGGCGCGCCGGCTGTGGGCGTACCAACAGGGGTTGGGTCTGCCCGTGACGCCGCTGCGCCCCAGCGAGCTGCGCGACCGCGAGCCGGCGCTCGCCCCTCGGGTGCGCGGCGGCGCGCTCGCGCCCACCGACCACCAGGTCGACCCCCGGCTGCTGGTGCCGGCGCTGCGCACGGCCGCGCAGCGGGCCGGCGCGGCGTTCGTGCCACGGCCGGTCCGTCGACTGTCGGACGTGGACGCCCGGGTCACCGTTGTCGCCGCTGGCTGCGGGGCTGCCGCCCTCACCGGCCTGCCCGTGCGGCCGGTGAAGGGCCAGATCCTGCGGCTGCGCGCGCCCGGCGGCGTCGCGCCGGGCTTCCGGCACGTGATCCGGGGGTACGTCGACGGCGAGCACGTCTACCTGGTGCCCCGCGCCGACGGCGAGGTGGTCCTCGGCGCGACTGTCGAGGAGCGCTCCGACACCACCGTCACCGCCGGGGCCGTGCAGCGGCTGCTGCGCGCCGGCGTCGACCTGCTGCCCGAGCTGACCGAGTACGACCTGGTCGAGGCGGTCGCCGGTCTGCGGCCCGGCACCCCGGACAACGCGCCGATCCTCGGGCCGCTGCCCGGCCGGCCGGACGTCCTGGCCGCCACCGGGCACCACCGGCACGGCATCGTGCTCACCCCGATCACCGCCGAGACGATCGCCGACCTGGTGACCACAGGCGTGCCCGACCCGCTGCTCGCACCCTTCGGCGCGGACCGGTTCCCCGACGCGCCACCGGCCCGCCCCGGTGACGTGGCGATGCCCGGCGCGGCGCGGTTCACCGACGCGCCATCGTTCCGTCCCGGCGACGTGGCACGGCCCGACGCCAGCGACCTGAGCGGACGCGCGTGCACCGTCGCGTCGTCGGCCCGGACCGGCGACGTGACGCCGGCTGGCGCGGGGGATCCGAGCGGACCCGAACGGACGACCGAGGAGGACCTGTGGAGTTGACGGTGAACGGGACCGGGCGCAGCGTCCCCGGTGGCGCGTCGGTCGCCGACGTGGTCCGCGACGTAGCCCCACACCAGCGTGGCGTCGCGGTCGCAGTCAACGGCGAGGTGGTTCCCCGGGCCGGCTGGCCGGCGACCGTGCTGCGCGACGGTGACCGCGTCGAGGTGCTCACCGCCGCGCAGGGCGGGTGAGCGGCGTGTCGTTCGAACTGGGTGGGGAGCCCTTCACGTCGCGGCTGATCCTCGGCACCGGCGGGGCCGCGAACCTGCACGTTCTGGAACAGGCGATCCGCGCGTCCGGCACGGAGCTGGTCACGCTGGCGCTGCGCCGGGTGGACACCGCCCCGGGCACCGCCGGAGGGCTGCTCGACCTGCTGGACCGGTGCGGGGTGCGGCTGCTGCCGAACACCGCCGGCTGCCACACCGCCACCGAGGCGGTGAAGGTGGCCCGGCTGGCACGTGACGCGTTCGACACCGACTGGGTCAAGCTGGAGGTGATCGGCGACGAACGGACGCTGCTGCCCGACGGCGTGGAACTGCTCCGCGCCGCCGAGGAGTTGGTCGCCGACGGCTTCACGGTGCTGCCGTACACAAGTGACGACCCGGTGCTCGCCCGCCGCCTCGCCGACGTGGGCTGCGCCGCGGTGATGCCGGCCGGCGCGCCGATCGGCTCGGGGCTCGGCATCGGCAACCCGCACCACATCCGGCTGATCCGCCAGAGCGTGGACGTACCCGTGATCCTGGACGCCGGCATCGGGACGGCGTCCGACGCGGCCCTGGCCATGGAGCTGGGCTGCGACGCGGTCCTGCTGGCCAGCGCGGTGACCCGTGCCGCCGACCCGGTGGCGATGGCGACGGCGATGCGGTACGCCGTCGAGGCCGGCCGGCTGGCCGCCGGTGCTGGTCGGATCGCCCGTCGCTTCCACGCCCTCGCGTCCACCCCCGACGAGGGAAGACCAGACCTGTGACCGGGCTGCCGCCGTCGACCGGGCCGGCGGGCTCGACGGCTCCGGATCTTGGTACGAAACGGCCCCTGGAGGGGCGTTCTCTCACCAAGATCTCGGCGATCGGGGGGATCGTCGTGCTGACCGACCGCCGGCAGGCACGGCGACCACTTGTGGAGGTCGTGGCGGCGGCCGTGGCCGGGGGAGTGCGCGCCGTTCTGCTGCGCGAGAAGGACCTGCCCCGAGCGGAGCGCACCGCCCTCGCCGCCGACCTGCGCCCGATCCTCACGGAGGCGGGCGGGACGCTTATCGTGGCCGGCCCGGATCCGCTCGACGGCGACGCCGTGCACCTGCCGGCCGCCGGCCCCTACCCGCCAACGCTGTGCGGCCTCGTCGGCCGCTCCTGCCACGACGAGGCGGAGTTGCTCCGACTCACCAGCGAGGACTACGCGACCCTGTCGCCCGTCTTCCCGAGCCGCAGCAAACCCGGCTATGGCCCACCCCTGCGACCCGACGGTCTCGCGAGCCTGATCCGACGCAGCCCCGTGCCCGTCCTGGCGCTCGGCGGCATAGAAGCCCCGCACCACGTAACCGCCTGTGTAGGGGCGGGCGCCGCCGGAGTGGCAGTGCTGGGCGCGATCATGCGAGCAGAGAACCCCACCGAAACAGCAGCCGAACTCCGCACCGCCTTCCAAGAGGCGGTCACCCCGAAGCCACCCGAAAGCTGGCACGGGCGCATGGAGGTCTCCCGGTCAGGGCTGCGGCCGACCGTGCCCACCCCGGGGGGCACCCGGGGCCCCCCGGGGGGGGCCGGGGCGGCGGACCCCCCCACCCGCACCCCAGAGGGCGCCGG
>NZ_JBNCKR010000001.1:766330-875941 GCF_049841645.1 Micromonospora sp. DT43
CCGGCGGCCTCCCCGCCGGGGCGGCGCGCCCCCGCGCCCCCCCCGGGCCCACCCCCCCCCCCCCGGCGGGGGCCCGGCCGGGCCGCAGCCCCCAACCGCAACCAAAGAGGCGACATGACCCCGCGCACAGTCCTCACCATCGCCGGCTCCGACTCCGGCGGCGGCGCTGGCATCCAGGCCGACCTGAAGGTCTTCGCGGCGCTCGGGGCGTACGGCACCAGCGTCCTCACGGCGGTCACCGCCCAGAACACCCGGGGCGTCGACGCCGTCCTGCCGCTGCCGCCGCGCACGGTCACCGAGCAGTTGGACAGCGTCCTCGCCGACTTCACTGTGGGCGCCGTCAAGACGGGAATGCTCGGCACGCCCGCCGTCGCCGACGCGGTGGCCCAGGCCGCCCGGGACGGCCGGCTGCCCCAACTCGTCGTCGATCCGGTACTTGTCGCCACGAGCGGCCACCGGCTCGGCGTGGTGGGCGCGGTGGAGCGGCTGCTTCCGTACGCCCGGGTGGCGACGCCGAACTGCGCGGAGGCCGCGGCCATCACCGGACGCGGAGTGGACGACGTGGCCGGGATGGTCGTCGCCGCGGAGGCCCTCGCCGCCGGCGGCCCGGAGCACGTGGTGGTCACCGGCGGTGACCTCGGTGGGGACGAAGCGGTCGACGTGCTGCACGGGGGCGGCGTCACGACCCTGCTGCGCGGGCCACGGGTGGACACCCGGCACACCCACGGCACCGGGTGCTCGTTCTCGGCGGCGATCGCCGTGCGGCTCGCGCTGGGTGATCCGGTGCCGGCGGCGGTCGCGGCCGCCAAGGAGTACGTGCTCGGCGCGCTGTCCGGCGCGCGGGGTTGGGAGCTGGGCGCGGGGCGCGGGCCGCTGGATCACTTCGGCTGGTCCGCCTGATCACCAGGGAGGTTGTCATGCAGGCACGAGGCAAGGTGTACGTCGAGGGGTCACGGCCGGATGTGCGGGTGCCGTTCGCCGAGGTGGCGCTGACCGGCGACCATCCGCCGGTGCGGCTCTACGACACGTCCGGCCCGGGATCGGATCCCTCGGTGGGGTTACCCGCGCTTCGCGGTCCGTGGATCGCCGAACGGGGTGACGTGGCGCCGGTGCGGGGCGCGGGTACGCCGCTCGCCGGTGTGGACGGACGTCGTCCGACGCAGCTCGCGTACGCGCGGGCCGGCGTGGTGACGCCGGAGATGGAGTTCGTGGCGATCCGGGAGAACGTCGACCCGGAACTGGTCCGGGCCGAGATCGCCGCCGGTCGGGCGGTGCTGCCGCTCAACGTCAACCACCCGGAGTGCGAGCCGGCGATCATCGGCAAGGCGTTCCTGGTCAAGGTGAACGCCAACATCGGCACGTCGGCGGTCAGCTCGTCGGTCGCCGAGGAGGTGGAGAAGCTCACCTGGGCCACCCGCTGGGGCGCGGACACCGTGATGGACCTGTCCACCGGCAAGCGGATCCACGAGACCCGCGAGGCGATCGTGCGGAACTCGCCGGTCCCGATCGGGACGGTGCCCATCTACCAGGCCCTGGAGAAGGTCGGCGGCGACCCGGTGAAGCTGAGCTGGGAGGTCTTCCGGGAGACCGTGATCGAGCAGGCCGAGCAGGGCGTCGACTACATGACTGTGCACGCAGGGGTGCTGCTGCCGTACGTGCCGCTGGCCGTGGACCGGGTCACCGGCATCGTCTCCCGGGGTGGCTCGATCATGGCGGCGTGGTGCCTGGCGCACCACGAGGAGAACTTCCTCTACACCAACTTCGCCGAGCTGTGTGCGCTGCTCGCGCGCTACGACGTGACGTTCTCGCTCGGCGACGGGCTGCGCCCCGGCTCGATCGCCGACGCCAACGACGAGGCGCAGTTCGCCGAGCTGCGCACCCTCGGCGAGCTGACCACTGTCGCCTGGGAGCACGACGTGCAGGTGATGATCGAGGGCCCCGGCCACGTGCCCATGCACAAGATCAAGGAGAACGTGGACCTCCAGCAGGAGTGGTGCCACGAGGCGCCGTTCTACACGCTCGGTCCGCTGACCACCGACATCGCGCCCGCGTACGACCACATCACCTCGGCGATCGGCGCCGCGATGATCGGCATGTTCGGCACCGCGATGCTCTGCTACGTCACCCCGAAGGAGCACCTCGGCCTGCCGGACCGCGACGACGTGAAGGCGGGCGTGATCGCGTACAAGATCGCGGCGCACGCGGCGGACCTGGCCAAGGGCCACCCCGGCGCGCAGGAGTGGGACGACGCGCTGTCGAAGGCGCGGTTCGAGTTCCGCTGGGAGGACCAGTTCAACCTCTCGCTGGACCCGGAGACCGCGCGCTCGTACCACGACGCGACGCTGCCCGCCGAGCCGGCGAAGACGGCGCACTTCTGCTCGATGTGCGGCCCGAAGTTCTGCTCCATGAAGATCACCCAAGAGCTCAAGGAGTACGCGGCCCGCGGCATGAAGGACAAGTCGGAGGAGTTCGTCTCCGGCGGCGGGAAGGTCTATCTGCCGCTCGCCTGACCTGGTGCAGCGTGATCGACTCGGGTTCACGGAAGTCGGGGTGTCCGGGAGCGGTGGACAGCCCGGATTCCAGGAACCCGAGTCGATCAGGCCGGTCGGGTGATCAGTCGCGGTGGTGACGGCCTGTGGAGCGCAGCGAGCGACGGCCGTTCTCCTGCTCCGGCTCGTTGTCCGCGATCGGCTTGCCGAGCCCGGCGACCCAGTCGACGAACTCCTCGTCCTGCGTGGGCAGCGGCTCCGCCTCATCCGCTGCGGGCCGCTTCTCCTCGTCTGCCCGAGCCCGGTTACGCCGGAACAGGCCACCGAGCCGTCCCCGCCGGGAGGACTGCTCCGCGTCGTCCGTGGACGCCGGCGCGGCCCGCCCAGCGGCACTGTCCGGCCCGTCACTGTCGGCGGCGTCGGACGCGCCCCTGTCGGCGGTGCCGGGTGCGCCCCTGTCGGTGGTGTCGGATGCGCCCCTGTCGGTGGTGCCGGACGCGCCCCTGTCGGTGGTGCCGGACGCACCCCTGTCGGCGGTGCCGGATGCGCCGCCCTGCTCAGGTATGCCCGGACCAGCCGACGCCGGCAGGACAGATCCCACCACGGCGGACGCGCCGGTAGCCTCGCCGACCCGACCGCCCCGGTCGACGCCCCGATCCGTCGTGCCGCTGCCCTGGTCGGTCGTGCCGTTGTCTCGGTCGGTCGTGCTTGAGGCGCGGTCTCTCGACCGGCCCCGGCCGAGCTTGGCGCCGGTCGGGCTGCTCTGATCCGGCATGCTGCCAACCTGGTCGGTCGGCCCGCCCCGGTCCGCGCCGCTGACGGTCGGACCTGTCGGCCCGCTCTGGTCCGTCGTGCTGGTGCTCTGGTCTGGCGTGCTGGTGGTCCGATCCGGTGCGGCACGCCGACTGGTGTTGAAGGCGTCCCAGGTGCTGGCGCGGCTCAGGTCCGGCAGCGGCGCCCGGTGCCGGAAGCGGGGCGTCCAGTCCGACTCCTCCGCGACGACGGGAGCATCCGAAGCGGACGGTTCGGGTTCGGTAGTTCCCGTCGCCGGTGCGGTGGTCCACGTCGAGGTGACCGGCCAGGCCGGTGCCGCTGGAGTCCACCTGTCGGTCGCCGGGCCGTCGGCAGTCGCCTCGCGGAACAGCTCGCCCCCGGTTGCGGCCGGCTCGGCGCGGCCCGTCCCGGACGCGTCGAGGGGTGCGGGATCAGCAGCCGGGACGGTGGTGCCCTCCGGCTCTGCCTCCGGCTCGCTGCTGGCGGCCTCGCCGCGCGGGCTCGTCTCGCCGCTGCCGATGGCCTGCTCCTGCGGATCTTTCCCGCTGGTCTGCTTCTGGCCGGGCTCGGTGCCCTGGCCGGGCAGTGAAGCGCCCTGGTCGACGGGTCCTGCGAAGTCAGCGCCGGTGACGTCGGTGGCCGTGCCGGACCCGGCCGGCCGCCTGGTGCGCCCACCTGTCGATGCGGAGGCTGCTGCTGTGGGGTCGGCGGTCGGTCCGGCTGTTGGCGCACCGTCAGCGGTGGCCCCAGCCGGAGCGTGGGCACCGCCGTCGGCGAGGTTCGGTTCCGAGCCGACGGGAGTGGGAAGGCCCGCGCCGATCGCGGTCGCGTGCGGTCCCGGCGTATTCGGCTCGACCGGCGTGGACTTCGATTTGCGCGTACGGCGTGGCTTGGGTGCTGGTGCGTCGACCGTGCCGTCACCCGCGCCGCTCGTGCTCGACGTGGCCGCGCCGCTCGTGCTCGGTGTGCCTGCGCTGCCCGCGCTTGGCGCGCTCGACGTGCCCACGCTCGGCGTACCTGCGTTGCTCGCGCTCGGCGTGCCCGCCCCGAACGCGGCGGACGTGCCCTTGCTGCTCGCGACGGACGTGCCTGCGCTGCTCGCGCTCGGCGTGCCCGCGCTGCTCGCGCTCGACGTGTCCGGGACCGTCTCGGGGGTGACCTGGGCCGCCGGGTCGCTTGTCGTCGTGTCGTCGCTGCCCGGCTCGTCGCCACCGGCCGTGGTCGTCGTCGTGCTGCCGGTCGGGTCGTCGGCCTCCGCGACGGGTGTCGGGTCGGCGGCGCCGATGGTGTCCCCGTCCCGGCTCGACGGGGCCGACTGTCGCCCGGCGGTGAACTCGCCGGTCGGATCGGTCAGCCAGGAGGCGGGGGCCGGCGGGTTGGCCGCGCGGTCGTGCTGGCCGCTCGGGAGGAGCGCGTCCTGGGTCGGAGCGACAGTCGTCAGCAAGTCCGGAGTGGTGTCGGTGCGCTGGCGGCGGCCGGCCGGACGGGAAGCCTCGCGCGGGCGCGTCGCGTCGGCGGGGACCGGGCCGTGCTGGCCGCTCGCCGTGGTCGCCGGCCAGTCCCAGTGGGCGGGGACGGTGCGTACGGTGGCGGTGTCGTCGGCGGCGCGCAGGCCCGGACCGGTCTTCGCCAGTTGCCCGGCGGTGAGGGTCGCGTCGGTGGTGGACTCGGTGTCGCGGTGGTCGTCGCCCGTCGACGGTGCCGGTTCGGCACCCGGCAGCGGCGGACCGGCCGGCAGCGGGCGCAGGATGTCGCTCGGCTCGATCGCCTGGGAATCGGCGCCGCGCGCGCCGACGGGCCAGCGCAGCAGGGCGGCGGCAGCGGCGCCGAGGGCGCCGGCGAGGACTGCGATCAGCGCGCCGTAGTAGGGGGTGGTCTGGTAGCGGTCCACCGCGTCGCCGGGGCCGGCGGTCAGGTAGGCGAATGCCAGCAGCACCGGACCGGCCACCCCGGTCGCCCCGCTGACCAGCGGGACCTGGCCGCGCCAGCGGGCCAGCCCGGCGGTAGCCGCGCCCGCGAGCAGCGCCACCATGGGCAGCAGGAGCAGCGCCAGGCGCTGGGCGGCGGCGTCGTCCAGCCAGTTCGGTTCGAGTACGCCGAGTCGGACGGTGGGCAGCGGGCCGGCGGTGCCGAGCGACGGCAGGACGGAGATCAACGCCAGCAGCCAGACCGCCCCGGCCACGGCGGCCATGTTCCAGCCCAGTTCCGGTCGGAACAGCACGGCGATGGCCGCGCCCGCTCCGATGACCGCCCCGAGGATGGCGCAGATGCCGACCGCCCAGACCGGGTCCACCGAGATCAACTCGGCGGCGCGGGCGGGCTGCATGCAGAGTGGGGCCACGGCGGTGGCGCCGAGCGCTGCCGCGCCGCCGATGGCGAGTTGCCGGCCGGTGCTGGCCGGCGGGGTGTCCCGGCGGGCCAGGCGCCCGGTCAGGACGGCGCCGGCGACGGCGGCGTTCGCGGCGAACCAGCCCACCCAGACGAGCTGGGCCGGCCACTGGTTGACTGTCGTGCCGGTGAAGGCGCCGGTGAGTCGGACGATGCCGAAGCCGTACGCGACGCCGAGCTGGCCGGCTCCGGCCAGCACGCTCACCCCGAGCGCCGTGAGCAGTAGTCTGCCCCAGGTCCGAAAGGCCATGTCCGGCACGTTACGCACCTGGTACACCCGATCGCCACCGGCGCGCCGCGCGGCGCGGCGGCCGGCCCCCGGCGCGTCTACTTGAGTTCGACCAGCCGGGCCAGGTATGTCGTGTCCCCGACATTGGTGAGCATGTGTACGGCACCGGGATCCCGGTAGACGACTCCACCTGTTGGCTCGTCGGCGTCGATCCGGGTGCCGTCGATGGTCTGTACGACGTTCTTCGCGCCCTGGATCGCCACCACCAGGTAAGGGTGGTCGTGCCGGTGCAGGGGCTGCCGCTCGCCCGGTTCGAGCCGGATGTGCCAGACCCGGACCCGGTCGTTCTCGTACACGATCTCCTGGCCCACCGGCCCGAGCTCGGTGCCGTCGATCACGTCGGTCATCGTCCAGCCTCCAGTTGGGGGAGCACCTCTGCGGCGATCAGTTCGAGGTGGTCGAGGTCGTCGAGGTCGGTCATGCGCAGGTGCACCCGGGTGGCGCCGATCTCGGCGAACTCGCCGATCCGCTGCACGAGCTGCGCGGGCGAACCGACCACCGGGTCCTCCGGTGGCAGAGCGCTCTTCTCGTGCAGGGGCGCGGCCCGGAGCTGCGCCTCGGCGTCGGTACGGCCGATGGCCACCACGATCCCGGCGGAGAGGACAAGCGGCGCCCGCCCGGCCTCCGTCCGACCCACGCGGTCGCACGCCTCCCGCACCCGGTCGTACGCCGCGGCGGTCTCGGCCACGGACTTGAACGGCATGTTGAACTCGTCGGCGTAGCGCGCGGCCAGTTCGGGGGTCCGCTTGGGACCGCGCCCGCCCACGATGATCGGCGGTCCGGGCACCTGCGCCGGCTTGGGTAGCGCGGGCGCGTCCACCAGTCGGTAGTGGTCACCGGTGAAGCTGTACGTCTCGCCCACCGGGGTGGCCCACAGCCCGGTGATCACCTCAAGCTGCTCGGCCAGTCGGTCGAAGCGCTCGCCGACGGCCGGGAACGGGATGCCGTACGAGGTGTGCTCACGCTCGTACCAGCCGGCGCCGATGCCGAGGTCGACCCGGCCGCCGCTCATCTGGTCGACCTGCGCGACAAGCACGGCGAGCGGGCCGGGCAGTCGGAAGGTCGCCGACGTGACCAGGGTGCCGAGCCGGATCCGTTGGGTCTCGCGGGCCAGCGCGGCGAGCGTCAGCCAGGCGTCCGTGGGCCCGGGAAGGCCCGGGTCGGCGCCCATCGACTGGTAGTGGTCGGCGCGGAGGAAGCCCTCGTAGCCGCCGGCCTCGACCAGCCGGGCGAACCGGAGCTGGGTGTCGTAGTCGGCACCCCGGTGCGGCTCGGTGAAGACCGACACCCGCATGGTCATCGTCCCTCCATGCCGGCCGCGGCCGGCTGGTCGCGTTCCATCAACAGCTCGTGCAGGTCGGCGCTGACCCGGGCGACGTCGGCGAGGTGCGCGTTGCGGCCCAGGGTGCGGGGTCGGGGGATGGCCACCTCGACCACCTTGCGGATCCGCCCGGGGCGGGGGCTCAGCACGACCACCCGGTCGGCGAGCAGCACCGCCTCGTCGATCGAGTGGGTGACGAAGACGATCGTCGGCTTGTTCTCCATGTGCACGCGCTGCAGTTCGCCGGAGAGTTCCTCGCGGGTGAGCGCGTCGAGCGCGGAGAACGGCTCGTCCATCAGCATCACCCGGGGTTCGCCGATGAGCGACCGGCACAGCGACACCCGCTGCTGCATGCCACCGGAGAGTTCGTGCGGCAGCCGCTTCTCGAACCCGGCCAGCCCGGCCACGTCGAGCAGTTGCCGGGCTCGCTCGCGGTGCTTGGCGCGGCTCCAGCCGAAGATCTCCACCGGCAGCAGCACGTTGTCGAGCACGCTGCGCCACGGCAGCAGCGCAGGCTTCTGGAACAGCATGGCGATGTCGCGGCGGGGCCGGGTGATCGGCGTACCGGCCACGGTGATCTCGCCCGAGGTCAGCGGGAGCAGCCCGGCGATCAACCGGAGCAGGGTCGACTTGCCGCAACCGGAGCGCCCGAGCACGGCGACGAACTCGCCCTCGGCGACGTCGAGGTCGATGCCGCGAAGGGCCTCGACCTGGCCGGATCGGCCCTCGAAGGTACGCGACACCCCGGACAGTCGGATCATCTGCGGCGTACCTCCGCTGAGTGGACGGTCAGGAATCCGACAAAGGCTAGCTGCACCGTTGACAACTCGCACCGTCCGGGGTGGTCGTCAGGTTGTTTCCGTTCCGCAACCCGATACGCCTGGCGTCGCAACTGTGGGTTTCTCGTACGCTGTGCCCGCGAAGAGTCCCCTCACGATGGCGGTGCCCGGCTTCAACCCCTCCCGCCGGTCCCGTCGCGACAACCCCCTCCGGTGGCCTGCGGCCCCGGTCGGAAAGGACATGGTGCTACTGATGAGAAGGCTGACCCGTACGGTCGCTACGGCCGCGCTGGCCACTGCCCTCGCCCTCGTCTCCGCCTGCAGCAGCGGGTCGGACTCGGCCGACGATGCCAAGGGCGGCGACGGCAAGAAGATGGAGAAGGTGACCTACCTCACCTCCTTCGGTAACTTCGGCCGTGACTCCTACGCCTGGGTGGCGAAGGACAAGGGCTTCTTCAAGGAGGCCGGCTTCGACGTCGACATCAAGGCCGGTCAGGGCACCGGTGGTGTGATCCAGACCGTCGTCGGTGGGCAGGCGGACTTCGGCCCGATCGACCTCACCGGTGGTCTGCTCCAGCTCGGCAACGGCCAGGCCAAGGACTTCACGGCCGTGGCCGCGATCCAGCAGCGCACGATGGCCGGCATCGCCACGGTCGAGGGCAAGAACATCAACTCGCCCAAGGACCTGGAGGGCAAGAAGCTCGCCGACACCCCCGGCTCCGTGGTCCGCAACCTGTTCCCGACGTACGCCCGGCTCGCCGGCGTGGACGCCAGCAAGGTGACCTGGGTCAACGGTGAGGCGCAGGCGCTGATCGGCACCCTGGCCAGCGGGTCGGTGGACGGCATCGGCCAGTTCGTCGTCGGCCAGCCGACCATCGAGGCGGTGGCCAAGAAGAAGGCCGTCATGCTGCCGTACAGCAACGTGATGCAGGACCTCTACGGCAACGTGCTGATCACCTCCTCGAAGACCGCCAAGGAGAAGCCCGAGATGGTGAAGCGGTTCACCGCTGCGCTGCTCAAGGGCCTGGAGTACAGCCTGGCTAACTCCAAGGAGGCCGGCGAGATCCTGAAGAAGAACGTCGACGCCGCCAACCCGGTGGCCGCCGCCGCCGAGCTGGACCTGATGGCCGCGTACGTGCGTTCCGGCAACTCCGGCACCGCCATCGGCACGCTTGACAGCGGCCGGGTCGCGAAGAGCATCGCGATCCTGCAGGGCGCGGGCGCGCTCAAGCAGAACATCACCCCCGAGCAGATCATCGACTTCAGCCTCGCGCCGAAGGCCTGATCGTCCGGTCGTCACCAGGGGGTACGTCCCGCCGGATCCGGTGGGACGTACCCCCGTCGCTCGTCGGCCCCCGCGGCCGGCGAATCACGAGGAGGACAAGATGACCGACGTCCGCTCAGCCGAGCCGGCGGTGACGGCGCCCCCACCCCCGGGCGCCGGCCGGGAGGCGCGTCGGGCGGGTCGGGGCGCCGGCCTGCGCGCGGGGGCCGGGGCAGCGCTGCTGCCCGCGGCCGGCCTCGTGGTGGCCCTGGCCGCCTGGTGGCTGATCGCCCGGCTGGAGCTGGTCCACCCGGCCGCCCTGCCGCCGCCGGGTGACGTGCTCACCGCGTTCGTCGACAAGCCCGCCCAGATGCTGGAGCACACCTGGGCCACCCTGCTGGAGATCCTGGTCGGCTTCGTCCTGTCAGTCGCCGCCGGCGTCGTGATCGGACTGTCTCTGGCGAGCTCCCACACGGTCGAGCGGATGTTCACCCCGCTGCTGGTCGCGGTGAACGCCGTGCCGAAGATCACCCTGGGCCCGCTGCTGGTGGTGGCGCTGGGCTGGGGTCAGAAGCCGATCCTGACGATGGTGTTCCTGCTCTGCTTCTTCCCCATCGTGCTGTCCACCGCGACCGGGTTGACCACCACGCCGGCCGACCTGGCCGAGCTGGTCCGATCGTGGAACGCCTCCCGTTGGCAGGCGTTCCGCAAGGTGCGCTTCCCGGCGGCGTTGCCGCAGATCTTCGTCGGCCTCAAGGTGGCCATGCCGCTGGCGGCCATCGGCGCGGTGATCGGTGAGTTCCAGGCCGGGGAGAGCGGCCTGGGTTACGTGATCACCCAGTACGCGGGCGTCGGCGACACCGCCACGGCCTGGGCGGCGATCATGCTGGTGGCGCTTGTGAGCATCCTGCTCTACTCCGCGCTCGTGCTCGTCGAGCGGATCGCCCTGCCCTGGGTGCGCGAAACCACAAGCAGCCGCTGACCCCGTCCGGCAGAGCAAAGCGAACAAAGGCAACGCAGAAGGGCCGGCCCCCACGAAGGAGGCCGGCCCTTCCAGTGACGGTGACACGGAAGGGCTGTGGCCTACCGTGCCCGGCGGAGGGATCAAGCCTGACCGCCCGGAGCCGGGCACGGTAGGCCACAGCCCCAACCTGAAGCTCGACGAAAGCCGGCTACCCCGCCAACCGCCAACGACCGTTGCGGGCGACGAGCGTGGTGAGCGCCTGTGGCATGAGGCCGGAGTGGTTGTCGGGCGTCATGCGGATCGGGCCGGAGAGGCCGTCGATCTGGGACGTCTCCAGCACGTCGCGGATGCCGTCCCGGTCGACCTTCCCGGCCGGCCCGCCGGCGCGCAGTTCGGCGTCGGCGATGAGCTGGATGGCGTCGGCGGCGAAGGACGAGGATCCGTTGTAGCCGCCGAAGCGCGCGGTGTAGTCCTGGAACCACTGCCGCCGGGCCGCCTTCGCCGGCGTGGTGGCGATCACGTCATCGATCACCATGGTCTGGGTGAAGACCATCGTGGCCTTTTCGGTGGCCCGGGCGGCGGCGCCGAGGAAGAGGTCACCGGCCGCTCCCGCGTCGAAGAAGAGCGATCCCCGGAACGCGGCCTGCTGGGCGCTTGTAGCGGCCAGCGCGGCCTGCTCCGGCGGGGTCCAGACGACAAGCGCGTCGAGCTTGAGCTTGGTGAGCTTGCCGACCTGTTGGGCGACCTCGGTGTCGGTGGTCTTCACCGACTCCTCTCCGGCGACCTTGATGTTGGCCTTGGTCAGCTCGCGGCGCAACGCGAGCACACCCTCGCGGCCGTAGTCGTCGTTGCTGGCGAGCAGGCCCACCTTGCGGACGCTCTTACGACGCAGTTCGGTGGTGAGCGCGGCGGCGCTGTCCGCCGCGTTCGGGCCCAGCTTGAACACGTAGCGCCGATCGGCGACCGGGCTCGCGATCGCGCCGGAAGCCGCGAGCGCAATGGTCGGAATCCGCTTGTCGTTGATGACACCGACGGCGCCGACCGCGCATTCGTTACAGCCGCCCATGACGATGGCGCTTACTTGGGAATCGCTGCTGAAGTCGGCGATGTTGCGCAGCGACTCGGCGGCGTCGGAACGGTTGTCCTTGACCCTCAGATCGATCTTCCGGCCGTTCAGTGCTCCGGAGGCGTTCAACTGATCGACCTTGAGTTTCAGGGCCCGCTGGTATGTCTGACCGACCTGGGCCGCGGCCCCGGAGAGTTCGAGATCGGCGGCGATCACGATCGGACTCGTGTCCTGCTCCGCTCCGCCGAACTGGCAGCCGGTGAGCGTGGTGGCCACTACGGCCGATGCGAGCGCCGCGATGGTCGCGGAGCGGATGGGGCTCAACTCAGTCCTCCAGGTGCGGGCGCGGGCGCTGCCCGGTCACCGCCGCTAATCCGTCCTCAGTGGAGGGCGGGATCTCGTCTGCCGTACGGTGTGTGCGCGAAGCCTGCAAAACCTTGCCAATGGCCGGCGCTGTGGTCAAGCGCGGACCCCGGTTGCATTTTCGGGACGGCCATCCCACATGCTGGGGTAACGCAATGTTTGCAAAACCTCACTTTGCACACACGCGTGACCACTCTGGAGTTACATGCCCTGTTCAGGGGCTTGCGGAAATGAAGGTATCAGTTGACCGGATCACGGGCTCCGCGCCGTCCGACCGTTTCCTACCTCACTGCGGCTTCCCAAACTCGATCTTCTCTGATGAAATCGCGGCCGTGCCGCGCGTGGTCCCCTCCGCTAACGGCACGGTTCGGCGGGCCAGGCGGGGAAGAAACGACGGAGGCGATGTCGTGAGCACCGGACCGACGACCCTGCCCGCGCTCGGCGAGAACGCTCGGCCCGCGCGCCGGCACCTGCCGAGACTGCGGGACGCCCGGATCCGGTCCAAGCTGGCGCTGATTCTGGTCGTTCCGGTGGCCGCGGTGATCGCGCTGGCCACCGTCCGACTCATCTCGGTGGGCGAGGGCGCCTACGACGCCACCCGGGCCCGGTCGCTCACCGAGCTGTCCATCGACGTCAGCGCGCTGACCCAGGATCTCCAGGCCGAGCGGATGGCCGCGGCGGCCTACCTGGCCGCTCCCCAGAAGCCCGCCGACGCGTACAACCTGCGGGTGCGCCAGACGCAGCAGCGCGTGGACGAGTACCGCGCCGAGCGGGGCCGGATCGGCGAGGCCCCGGCGGCCCTGCGGGACCGGCTGGAAGCGATCGACGACCACCTGGCCACGCTTGATGGCACCCGCCAGGAGGTGCTGGGCCGCCGGCAGATGGCGGTCGCCGAGTCGGTGCTGCGCTACGGCGTCATCCTCACCGACCTGGTCTCCTACGGCGACGGGCTGGCCCAGTTGCCCGGTGACGAGAGCCTGTCGGACAGCCGTCGCGCGGTCGCCGCGTTCGCCCGCGCCAAGGCGTCCGTCGCCGAGGAGGAGGCGGTCGCCTTCACGGCGCTGAGCGCCGGCCAGCTCGACCCGGAGCAGTTCTCCTCCTTCGTGGCCACGCTTACCAGTCAGCAGGAGGCACTGGTCGCCTTCTCGCTCGCCGCCGACCCCGTGCAGCGGGCCCTCGTCGACAGCACCGTCTCCGGTGACGCTGTCGGCCTCTCCGACCGGGTCGCCACCGACATCACCCGCTCCGTCGGGCAGCGCCCGCTGGTCACCGCGCAGGACGCCACCGCCGCCATCGGCGCGGTGAACGACCTGATGCGCTGGGCCGAGATCCAACTTCAGGACCGGCTGCTCGAACAGGCCGACCAGGCGCGCTCGGACGTCATCAGGCAGGCAGTGGTCGAGTCGATCCTGGTGCTGCTCACCCTGATCATCGCCGTGTCGCTGGCCGTGGTGCTGGCCCGATCGCTGAACCACTCGCTGCGCCGGCTGCGCGAGGGCGCGCTCTCGGTGGCCAACCATGACCTGCCCGACGCCGTGCAGCGACTGCAGAACATGGGCAGCGTGGGTGACGGTGGCGTGGACGAGATCGTCCGTCAGGTCCGGGACCCGATCCAACTGAACAGCCGTGACGAGGTCGGACAGGTGGCGTTGGCCTTCAACGTCGTCCACCGGGAGGCGGTGCGCGTCGCCGCCGAGCAGGCCGCACTGCGCACGAGCGTCTCGGCGATGTTCCTCAACCTGGCCCGCCGCAGTCAGACCCTGGTCGACCGGATGATCGGCGAGCTGGACGCGATCGAGCGCGGCGAGGAGGACCCGAAGCGGTTGGCCCAGCTCTTCGAGCTGGACCACCTGGCCACCCGAATGCGCCGCAACGACGAGAACCTGCTGGTCCTGGCCGGCGCAGACTCCGGTGCACCGCGTCGCGACGACGCGTTGGTCGTGGACGTGCTGCGTGCCGCGCAGTCCGAGGTGGAGCTCTACAACCGGATCGAGTTCGGCACCGTCGACACCGACATCTCGGTGGCCGCGCACGCTGTCAACGACGTGGTACGTCTCGTCGCCGAGCTGCTGGACAACGCCACCCGGTTCTCGCCGCCGAACACGACTGTGGTCGCCGACGGTCGCCGCATCCGCGACTACGTCCTGATCCAGATCGAGGACCGCGGGCTCGGCCTCACCGACGAGCAGCTCGACTCGCTCAACCGCCGGCTCGCCGCCCCGCCGAGCGTGGACGTCGCCGCTTTCCGACTGATGGGTCTGGCCGTGGTGAGCCGGCTCGCCTCCCGCTACGGCATCCGGGTGGAGTTGCGCCGCAACGTGGAGGGCGGCACCGTCGCCCAGGTGACGCTGCCCGCGGCCACCGTGATCCTGCCCAGCAACCGCGGCCGCGAGCAGGTGCTCACCCGTCCGCGCCAGCCGATGGCTGTCGAGCAGACGCCGCTCACCCCGATCGGCCACGCCGAGTCGTACGCGGGCGCCACCACCGCGGCGGCGACGCTGCCCGACCAGTGGCGGACCAACGCCCCGGCGCCCGCGCAGTGGCAGTCTCCGGTCGACGCGCGGGACACCGCCCCGGCCGTGCAGGCCGGCGGCTACACGGGGGCTCGCCCGTCGGCGCCGCCCGCCGCCGCGCCGGCCACTCCGGTCCCGCCCGCCCGTCCGGCGTACAGCAACGGCGCGGGCACCTCGGTGGGCAGCCCGACCGTGGCGTACCCGACGATCGACGCGCTGCCCCGGCGCGGCTCGACGGCCGACACCACCGACGGTCGGAGCGCGCCGGTGCTGCCCGTCGGGCCGGTCGCCGGCCCCGGCGCGGTCGCCCCGCCGGCCCCGTCCGTGACGCCGGCCCCGCCGGTGCAGCCCGCCGCGCCCGTGCGGCCCGCTCCGCCGGCCACGCCACCGACGCCCGCCGCGCCGGTCAGCACCCGGCCGGAGTTCCCCGCCGAGGCGCCGATCTTCCGGGAGATGGAAGCGGTCTGGTTCCGATCGCACGGCGACGACGCCACCGCGATCTTCACCCGGCCGCAGTTCGACACACCGCCCGCGCCCGCCGATGCCGGCCCGCGCGCGGCCAACGGCGGTCAATCGGCCACCGCGTCCGCGCCGGCGACCGCGCCGGCCCGACCGCCACTGCCCACCCGTACCCCGGGCAGTTCCGAGGGCACCGGAGCACAGAGCGTGGGAAGCATGGACGGATTCGGCGGTGCGAACACCGGCGGTCGTGGCGCGTCGACGCCGAAGGCCCCGCCGTCGTACACCCCGCCGCCGGCCGCCCGGCCGGCGCCGGTCGCGGCCCCCGCCCCCGCCCCCGCTGCCACCCCGACCACGCCCCCGCGGGCCACGGACCCGGACGCCTGGCGGACGGCGGCCGACGAAGGCTGGTCGCTGGCCAGCCGGGCCGCGGAGCCGGCCGCCGCCGGCACCACCCGCTCCGGTCTGCCCAAGCGGGTGCCGCAGGCGCAGCTCGTGCCGGGTGGCATCGAACCGAAGGGTGGCCGGGACCGCAGCCGGCGCACCCCCGATGAAGTACGCGGCCTGTTGTCGGCCTACCACCGCGGCGTGCAGCGCGGCCGGACGGCCGGGACGGACCAGAACAGCACCTCGACCAAGGAGAGCCGATGAACAGGCCAGCTGCCATGCAGGACATGGGTTGGCTGCTCACCAACTTCGCCGACAGCGTGGCGGGTATCGCCCACGTGGTGGCGGTGTCCGCCGACGGGCTGCTGCTCGCGTCCTCCCGGGACCTGCCGGGGGACCGGGCGGACCAGCTCGCCGCGATCACCTCCGGCGTGGTGAGCCTGACCGAGGGCGCGGCCCGGATGTTCAGCGCGGGCGGGGTGTTGCAGACCGTCATCGAGATGGACAGCGGTTACCTCTTCCTCATGTCGATCAGCGACGGCTCGTCGATGGCCGTGCTGGCCGCGCGGAGCTGCGACGTGGGCCAGGTGGGCTACGAGATGGCACTCCTGGTGGAGCGGGTCGGTGCCGCGCTGGTGCCGCTGCCGAGGGACGCGGTGCGCTCGTAGCGCCGGAATCCGACGCGCGGACCGCGCGCCGGAACAGGGATGGGAGACGGTGTGGGCCGGCTCCGCTGGGGACGAGGAGGTGATCGGGGATGGACCAACGACGCGCTGACCCGCGCGGGGCTCTGGTGCGCCCGTACGCGGTCACCCGCGGTCGTACCGAACCCCGGCAGGACATCGCCCTCGAGGCGGTCCTCACAGCCTCACCCACCCAGGTTGCCGAGTCCCGTTTCGCGGGGCACGACAAGCACCGCATCGCCACGGTCTGCGAGGGCCGTGCACAGTCGCTGGCGGAGATCGCCGCGTACACCCGGATGCCGCTTGGCGTCGCCCGGGTGCTGGTCGCCGACATGGTGGCCGAGAGCCTGCTGACGTTACACACTGCTGCTCCCGCCGAGGGGTTCGAGGAGCGGATGGAACTGCTTGGAAGGGTGCTAAGTGGACTTCGCAGGCTATGACCCCGCTGGGGGGCGGCCGAGCCGGGGAATCGTCTCCGCGAAGATCGTCGTCGCGGGCGGCTTCGGCGTCGGTAAGACGACCCTCGTCGGCTCGATCTCCGAGATCACGCCGCTGACGACCGAGGCGGTGATGACCGCCGCGGGTGTCGGCATCGACGATCCGTCCAAGGTGCCGGGCAAGGAGACCACCACGGTCGCCATGGACTTCGGCCGGATCACCATGGCCCAGGACCTGATCCTGTACCTGTTCGGTACACCGGGTCAGACCCGCTTCTGGTTCATGTGGGACGAGATCATCCGAGGTGCGGTGGGTGCGGCCGTCCTGGTGGACACCCGCCGGATCACCGACGCGTTCGCCCCGCTGGACTACTTCGAGAACCGCAACCTACCGTACGTGGTGGCGCTGAACCGGTTCGACGGCGCTCCCCAGTACGAGCTGGACGAGGTCCGTGAGGCGCTTGCCATCTCGCCGCAGGTGCCGCTGGTGATGACCGACGCCCGGCACCGGGACTCGGTGAAGCAGGTGCTGGTGACTGTGGTCGAGCACGCCATGCTCCGGCTGCAGGCCGAGCACGGCAGGGGCTTCCCCACGCCGGTCGGCTGAACCGCCGTGTCGCGGTCGGCACACCGCTGCCGGCCGCGACGCGTTCAGGGCGTGTGTCGAAGCCAGTGGCTGGCCTGCGACACGCGCCCTAGTCGACCCGGAGCCGGTAGCCGCGCTTGACCACGGTCTGCACCACGCGCGGCGCGCGCAGGCCGGCCCGCAGGCGCGCCACCGCCATCTCCACAGCGTGCTCGTCGGCGCCCCGGGGGAGGGTCCGCAGCAGCGCCGTGCGCGACAGCACCCGCCCGGGGGCCTGGGCCAGCGCCCGCAGCACCGCCATCGGGGCGGGAGCGAGCGGGCGTAGCTCGCCGTCGATCACCGCCGCGTGCCCGCGCAGGGTGAGCAGGTGCCCGGCGGCCTTGAACGTCACGGTCCGGCGGGGCAGCTCGTCGACGATGGTCCGCACCAACGCGCCCAGCCGGGCCCGGCCGGGCGCGCTCACCGGTACCCCGTGGCGCAGCAACGGCTCGGCGGTCACCGCGCCCACGCAGCTCGCCAGCACGTCGGTGCGCAGCGCGGACACCACCGCGTCGGTACGGTCCCCGGCGGCCCGCAGCAGCGCCTCGGCGGCCGGTGCCGAGGTGAACGTCACCGCGTCCACCAGGCGGCCGGCGATCAGGTCGATCAGCCGGTGCAGCGGCGCCGGGTCCGTCGGCGGTGCCCAGCGGTAGACCGGCACCTCGATCACCGTGGCACCGGCAGCCTCCAGCGCGAGCGTGCACTCGGGCTGCCGCTCACCGTGCAGCTGCATGGCGATCACCTGCCCGGCCACCCCACGCCGGCGCAGGTGATCGACCACCTCGTCGCAGCTCTCCGACGCCGGTGACCACTGGTCGTGCAGGCCGGCCGCACGGATCGCGCCACGGGCCTTGGGGCCCCGGGCGACGACGTACGAGCTGGCGAGCACCGAACGCAGCGGCTCGGCCAGCCCCCAGCCCTCGGCCGCCTCCAGCCACCCGCGCATCCCGATGCCGGTGTTGGCCATCAGGATGTCGGGTGGCTGGTCGAGGCAGGCGCGGGTCGCCTCGCGCAGTTCCGTGTCGTCGGACAGCGGCACGATCCGCAGCGCCGGGGCGAGCACCACGCGGGCGCCCCGGCGTTCGAGCAGCGCGGCCAACTCGTCGCGCCGCCGGTCGGCGGTCACCCCGATGGTGAAGCCGGCCAGTTCTTCCCGCATCAGCCCTCCCGTCGCAACCGCACTTCGACGATCCCGTCGTGGCAGCGCGTGTCGTGCCGGGCCACTGTCACCCCGGGCAGGTCGAGGCAGTCGCCGGTGCGTAGGTCGTACACCTGCTTGTGCAGCGGTGAGGCGACAGTCGGCACGCCGCCGCGGCTGCCCACGATGCCCCGCGACAGCACGTACGCCCCGGAGACGGGGTCGCGGTTGTCGATCGCGAACAGCCCGTCCACGGTGTGGAAGAGGGCTACCTGCACGCCGTCGACAAGGGCGGCGACACCCCGGTTCGGCTCCAGTCGGTCGAGGGTGCAGACAGCGGTCCAGTCGAGCGTGGTCGTGTGGCTCATCGCCGTACCTCCGGAAGGCCGAGTGTGACGGGCTGCCGGCGGGCGTCGGCCGGCTCGGACGGGGTGGTCGCCAGGGCGCGTGCCGGCACCGGCTGACCGCGTTCCACGGCGAAGGTGATCGACGGGTCGGGCACGTCGGGGGCGTTGACGAAGGAGGTGTAGCGGCGCAGCCGCTCCGGGTCGTCAAGCACGTCACGCCACTCGTCGGAGTACGACGTCACGTGTCGGGCCATCGCCGCGTCCAGGTCGGCGCAGAGCCCCAGCGAGTCGTCGACGATCACCGCGCGCAGGTGGTCCAGGCCGCCCTCCATGGCCTCGATCCACCCGGCCGTGCGTTGCAGCCGGTCAGCGGTGCGAATGTAGTAGATCAGGAACCTGTCGATGAGCGTGACAAGCTCCTCGGTGGACAGGTCGGTGGCGAACAGGTCGGCGTGGCGGGGCCGGAAGCCGCCGTTACCGCCGACGTACAGGTTCCAGCCGGTCTCGGTGGCGATGATGCCGAAGTCCTTGCTGCGGGCCTCGGCGCACTCCCGGGCGCAACCGGAGACCGCCGACTTGAGCTTGTGCGGCGCACGCAGCCCGCGATAGCGCAGCTCCAGCGCCACGGCCAGCCCCACCGAATCCTGCACCCCGTACCGGCACCAGGTCTCGCCGACGCAGGACTTCACCGTGCGCAGCGCCTTGCCGTACGCGTGGCCGGACTCGAAACCGGCGTCCACCAGACGCTGCCAGATCTGCGGTAGCTGCTCCACCCGGGCACCGAACAGGTCGATCCGCTGCCCGCCGGTGATCTTCGTGTAGAGCTGGAAGTCCCGGGCGACCTCGCCGATGACGATCAGCTTCTCCGGCGTGATCTCGCCGCCGGGGATCCGGGGCACCACCGAGTAGCTGCCGTCGCGTTGCAGGTTGGCCAGGAAGTGGTCGTTGGTGTCCTGCAACGACGCCTGCTCGCCGTCGAGCACGTGCCCGCTGCCCAGCGAGGCGAGGATCGACGCCACCACAGGCTTGCAGATGTCGCAGCCGCGCCCCCGGCCGTGCTCGGCGATGAGCTGGGAGAAGGTGCGGATGCCCCGGACGCGGACGATCTCGAACAGTTCCCGCCGGCTCACGTCGAAGTGCTCGCACAGCGCGGTGGACTGCGCCACGCCGGCCGCGTCGAGGAGCTGCTTCAGCATCGGCACGCAGGAGCCGCAGCTCGTGCCGGCACGGGTGCACGCCTTCAACGCCGGCACGTCGGCGCAGCCGCCCGCGATGGCGTCGTCCACGTCGCCGCGGGTGACCGCGTTGCACGAGCAGACCTGTGCGGCGGCGGGCAGCGCTCCGGCGTCCGCGCCGCCGCCCTCGGGGGCGAGCAGCGCCAGCGGGGCGGCCGGCAGCGGGCCGCCCACACTTGCCCGCAACGTCGGGTACGCGCTGGCGTCGCCCACCAGCACCCCGCCCAGCAGGGTGTGCGCGTCGTCGGAGAGCACCAGTTTCGCGTAGACCCGGGTGGCCGGGTCGGTGAACGTGACGTCCAGGCAGCCCTCGGTGGTGCCGTGCGCGTCGCCGAACGACGCCACGTCCACCCCGAGCAGCTTCAGCTTCGTGGCGGTGTCCGCGCCCGGGAAGGTCGCCGCGCCGCCGACCAGCCGGTCGGCCACCACCTCGGCGGTCGCGTACCCGGGGGCGACCAGGCCGTGGCAGGTGCCGTCGACAGCCGCGCACTCGCCGACGGCCCAGACGTGTTCGTCGGCGGTGCGGCAGGTCTCGTCGACGAGCACCCCGCCGCGCGGACCCAGCGGCAGGCCTGCGGCCCGCGCCAGCTCGTCGCGGGGCCGGATGCCGGCGGCCACCACGACCAGCTCGGCGTCGACCACGCGGCCGTCGGACAGCTCCAGGGCGTCGACCGCGCCGTCGGCCCCGGCGCGGATCGCGGTGGTGGCCACCCCGAGGTGGGTACGCACACCCAGCTCCTCGACGTAGCGGCGCAGCATCGCGCCGCCGGCCTGGTCCACCTGCACCGGCATGAGCCGGGGCGCGAACTCGACCACGTCGGTGCTCAGGCCGAGCAGGCGCAGTGCGTTCGCCGCCTCCAGCCCGAGCAACCCGCCGCCGATCACCGCGCCGACCCGCCGACCCTGCGCGTACGTCCGGATCGCCGCCAGGTCGTCGAGCGTGCGGTAGACGAAGACTCCGGGCAGTTCGGCGCCGGGCACCGGCGGCACGAACGGGTACGACCCGGTGGCCAGCACCAGCGCGTCGTACGCGTACTCGCCCACTGCGGTGGTCACCACCCGCCGGGCCCGGTCGATGGCGGTGGCCGGCTCACCGAGGCGCAAACGCACACCGTCGTGCGGGGTGTGCACGTTGAGCTCGTCCTCGCTCACCCCGTCGAAGTACGCCGAGAGCCGCACCCGGTCGTACGCCGGACGCCCCTCCTCGGCCAGAACTGTCACCCGCCAGCGGCCCTGCGGGTCGCGGGCGCGAAGTGCGTCGACGAAGCGTTGCCCCACCATGCCGTTGCCGATGACGACCAGGTCCTGAACGCTCATCGCGTCACCTCCACAGATTCCGCTTCGGAGAGCCAGTCGACGATGCCGCCGACCGCATCCCGGCATCCGCCGCACCCGGTGCCGGCCCGGGTCCCCGCCACCACGGCGTCGACAGTCCGCGCGCCGGAGCGCCAGCAGCGCACCAACGCTCCCTTGGTCACGGTGTTGCACTGGCAGACGACTGCCGCGTCCGGCATCAGCGCCGGTGACGCGCTCGGTGCCGCACCAGCCCCGCCGAGGGCCCGGCCCAGCAGCAGGGCCCGCCGGTCGGCCGGCACCGGGTGACCCCTGTCGAAGAGCTGGATCACCGTGCCGACCGCCGGGTTGTCGCCGAGCAGGATCGCGCCGATCAGACGCTCGTCGCGGATCCGCAGGCGGGCGTACGTGCCCCGGGCCGGGTCGGTGAACGTCAGCTCCTCGCCCGGCCCGCCGCCCGCTGCTTCGCCCATCGCCGCCAGGTCGATCCCGGCCGCCTTGAGCCGGGTCACCACCGGCCGGGGCCGGTAGCGGGCCAGCGGGTCGGTGCCGGTGAGCACATCGGCGAGCACCCGGGCCTGGGCCCAGGCGGGGGCGACCAGTCCGGTGAGCGCGCCGTCGTGCTCGGCGCAGTCGCCGATCGCCGAGATGCTCCGATCGCTGGTACGGAGCCGGTCGTCCACCACCACACCGCGTCGCACGGTCAAACCGGCGGCCTGCGCGAGGGCGGTGTCGGGGCGTACCCCGCAGGAGAGCACCAGCAGGTCGGCGTGCAGCGACCGGCCGTCGGCCAGGTCGAGGCGGACGCCGCTGTCGTCGGCGACGACTCCGGTCGCCGGCACCGCGAGCTGGATGGTGACGCCGAGCCCGGTGAGCGTGCCGGCGAGCACCGCGCTGGCCGCCGGATCGAGCTGCCGCTCCATCAGGTGCCCGGTGTGGTGCACCACCGTGGTGGCGAGCCCTCGGGTCGCCAGGCCCCGGGCGGCCTCCAGGCCGAGCAGCCCGCCGCCGAGCACGAGGGCGCTGCGCGCGCCGTCCGCGACGGCGAGGATCCGGCGGCAGTCGTCAAGGGTCCGGAAGGGGACGACCCGCCGTGGCAGGTCTGCCGGGTCGAGGCCGGGCAGCGGCGGCACGACCGCCCGCGCGCCGGTGGCCAGCACCAGGTGGTCGTAGGAGATCCGTTCGCCGTCACCGGTGCGGACCTCGCGGGCGGACCGGTCCACCGCGGTGACAGGCACGCCGGGGCGCATGTCGATGCCGTGCCCGGCGGCCTCGGTCAGCTCCACGTCCGGTTCGGCGATCCGACCGGCAAGCAGCGTGGAGAGCATGATCCGGTTGTACGCGCGGTGCGGCTCCGCCCCGAGCACTGTGACCTTCCGGTCGCCCTCGCGGGCGTGCAGCTCGGCCGCGAGCCGGGCACCTGCCATCCCGTTGCCGACGATCACCACCCGGGCGGTCATGCCTTCTCCACCCGGACCGCGCAGATCTTGAACTCGGGCATCCCGGAGATCGGGTCCACCGCGTCGTTTGTCACCGAGTTGGCCCGGCCGGCGCCGGGCCAGTGGAACGGCGCGAAGACCGTGTCCGGTCGGATCCCCGCGCTGAGCCGGGCCGGCGCGCGCAGCTCACCCCTGCGGGACGTGACCCGCACCGGGTCGCCGTCGTCGATGCCCAGTCGGGCCGCCAGGTCGGGGTGCAGCTCGACGAACGCTTCGGGCGCGGCGCGGCGCAGCGCGGGCACCCGTCGGGTCTGCGTGCCCGACTGGTACTGGGTGAGCACCCGCCCGGTGGTGAAGTGCAGGGGATACGTGGCGCAGACCTCCTCGGCCGCGGGCCGGTGGTCCACGGGGTGGAACCGGGCCCGGCCGTCCGGGGTGCCGAACCGGTCGGCGAAGAGCCGTGGCGTGTCCGGCCCGTCGGCGCTCGGGCAGGGCCAGAAAACGCCGTCGGCGTCGTCGATGCGGGCCCAGTCGATGCCTGCGTAGTCGGCGACCCCACCGGCGGAGGCGCGGCGCAGCTCGGCGAACACGGTGGCCGGATCGACCGGGAACCGCCCCGTCGCGATCTCGGCTGCCGTGGTGGCGGCGGCTGGTCCGGTACCCGCCGGCGCGGTGTCGGTTGCTTCGGCGGCGGCCAGTCGCGCCGCCAGGTCGGCGAGGATGGCCAGGTCGGTCCGGACGTCCGGCGGTGGTGGGCGCAGCGCCCGTCGACGCAGCACGCGGCCCTCCAGGTTGGTCATCGTGCCGTCCTCCTCGGCCCACTGCGCGGTGGGCAGCACCACGTCGGCAAGCGCCGCCGTCTCGGACAGCAGCAGGTCGGCGACGACCAGCAGGTCCAGGTCGCGCAGCCGGCCCTCGATCCGCGCCGCCCGGGGAGCGGAGACGACCGGGTTCGAGCCGAACACCAGCAACGCCCGGGGACCGTCCGCGGTGCCGAGCGAGTCGAGTAGTTGGTAGGCAGGCACGCCGGGGCCGGGCAGGTCGTCGGCCGGCACGCCCCACACACCGGCGACGTGCTCCCGGGCCGCCGGGTCGTCGATCTTGCGGTAGCCGGGGAGTTGGTCGGCCTTCTGCCCGTGCTCCCGCCCGCCCTGACCGTTGCCCTGGCCGGTGAGGCAGCCGTACCCCGAGCCCTCGCGGCCGGGCAGGCCGAGAGCGAGAGCGAGATTGACGTACGCGGTGACGGTGTCGACGCCCTTGGCGTGCTGCTCGGCGCCGCGCGCGGTCAGGATGATCACCCTGCCGCCGGTGCCTAGCGCTCGGGCGGTCGCCTCCAGATCGGCCACCGGCACGCCGGAGAGCTGTTCGGCGCGGGCCGGCCACCAGGCGGCGACGCTGCGCCGGACCGCGTCGAAGCCGGTGGTCCGCTCGGCCACGTACGCCTGGTCGACCCAGCCCTCGGTGAGCGCGATGTGCAGCAGCGCGTTGGCCACCGCGAGATCGGTGCCGGGCAGCGGTTGCAGGTGCAGGTCCGCCTGGCGGGCGGTGGCGGTGACGCGGGGGTCGACGACGATGAGCTGGCCGCCGCCCCGGCGCTGCTCGGTGAGCCACCGCACCAGCGGCGGCATGGTCTCCGCCGGGTTGGCGCCGACCAGCAGCAGGGTGTCGGCCCGGCCGAGGTCGGCCAGCGGGAACGGCAGTCCCCGGTCGACGCCGAAGGCGCGCATCCCGGCGGCCGCCGCCGAGGACATGCAGAACCGTCCGTTGTAGTCGATGTTGCGGGTACGCAGCGCCACCCGGGCGAACTTCCCCAGGGCGTACGCCTTCTCGTTTGTCAGCCCGCCGCCGCCGAAGACGGCGACCGCGTCCCGACCGGAGCTGTGCTGGATGGCGCGCAGACCGGTGACGATCCGGTCCAGCGCGGCGTCCCAGGTCGCCGGGCGCAGCTCGCCGGTGACCGGGTCGCGCAGCAGCGGGGTGGTCAGCCGGTCCGGGTGGTCGAGCAGCTCGGCGGACGTCCAGCCCTTCTGGCAGAGCCCGCCCCGGTTGGTGGGGAACTGGCGGGGGAGCACGCTCACCCCGGTGTCGTCCTCGCGCAGCGTCATCCCGCACTGAAGGGCGCAGTACGGGCAGTGCGTCGCCACCTCCCGGGGGGTTCGCCCCGGTCGAGTTGCCGGCCGTGCACCGTCTGTCATGTCGGGAAAGCGTGCCGCCGGGCGGTTTCCGGTCCGGGTCTCTTCTGTTTCGGTCCTGTCAAGTGGGGCTCACACCGCACAGGGGCAACGCGAAGAACGGCTGGTCGCCAACCGTCGTCCCAGCCGGCCGCTCCACCGGGCCGGTTCCGTGGCGATCTTGGACAGTTTCCTTCTCGGGTAACGGAAACTGTCCAGGATCTGGGCAGGTAGAGGGCGACTCCGACGCGTGTTGCTTATAATGTGGGAAATTTGTCTCAAAGTTTGGGAGCGCCTGATGAGCGTTTCGGACGTCTTCGACGCGGTGGCCGGCACGTACGACGAGTCCCGCCGACGACTGATTCCCTGCTTCGACGCCTTCTACGGCGCGGCCGTCGAGGTGGCGGCGCCGCCACTGCGCGCCGCGCTGGCCGCCGGTCGTACGCCTGAGGTGTTGGACCTGGGCGCGGGCACGGGGCTGCTCTCGCTGCTGCTGTCCGCCGCCGTGCCCGGGGTCCGGCTGACCCTGGTGGACGGTGCGCCGGCCATGCTCGCCCGCGCCACCGAGCAGTTGCGCGACCGGGGCGTGCCGCACCGGACCGTCCGGGCCGACCTGGCCGACGAGCTGCCGGCCGGCCGGTACGACGCGGTGGTAAGCGCGCTGGCGATCCACCACCTGGACGACGACGGCAAGCGGGCGCTCTACCGGCGGGCCGGGGCCGTGCTGGCGCCGGGTGGCGTGTTCGTCAACGCCGAACAGGTGGCCGGCCCGACGCCGGCCCTGGACCGGCGCTACGACGAGGTGTGGACGGCGCGGATCACCGAGCTGGGCGCGTCCACCGACGAGATCGCGGCTTCCCGGGAGCGGATGCGGCACGACCGGCCGGCGACCGTCGCCGACCAGTGTCGGTGGCTCGCCGAGGCCGGCCTGGTCGACGTCGACTGCTACTTCAAGGAGTGGCGCTTCGCCGTGTTCGGCGGCCGGGCCCGGTGACGGTATGTGCGTTTCGACCTCCGGAGGCGAGCCGGTAGGCGCGTGGATGACTGACGGTCATACCGATGGGTAGTCTCAGCGGCATGACTGCCAAGGTGACGCTGTCGTTCACGGACGAGACCATCGAGGAGGCCCGACGCTTCGCCAAGCGCGAAGGGCTGTCCCTCTCGGCGTGGATGGACCAGGCCGCCCGGGAGAAGGCGCTGCGCGAGGTCTTCACCGCGCACGCCGCCGCCGTGGGCCGCGCCGGCCTCGACCTGGAGTCCGCCGCCCTCGCCGACGCCCGCGAGGTGGGCATGGTCAACGATCTCTTCTCCGGCGGACGGCCGCGTGCTGCGTAGGGGTGAGGTCTGGCGCATCGAGGGTGCCCGGGAACGCCTCGGGCTCGTGATCAGCTCGGACGTCTACAACTCCACCGACGTGCCCATCGTGATCGTGGTCGAGGTGGTCGAGGAATCGCTGCTGCGCGACTCGCCCCTCGCCGTGTCGATGGGCCGGTACGTGGTGATGCCCGACCGGATCTCCGCGCCGATGAAGAAGTGGTTCACCGAGTGCGTGGACGTCGCCGACACCGAGACCATGCTCCGGATCGGCCGCGCCCTGCGCATCCTCCAGCAGCTCTGATTCCCCGGACCTCACCATCGCCGCCGGCCCGTGGTGCGGTAGCCGTTTCCGGGCCGACCCGTGACGGGCACTGCCAGGTAACCCCGCCTTCCTAGCGTTCCTCCTCGTCGCATCGACGAGGAGGAGCCGCCGTGAGCACGCTCACCAGCACCGCAGTCACCACCGAGCCACCCGCCGTCGCCGGGCGTCGACGCCCGCTCGACGACTGGCGGCCCGAGGACCCCGACTTCTGGCGTACGACGGGCGCGCCCATCGCCCGCCGCAACCTCTGGGTGTCGATCTTCGCCGAGCACGTCGGCTTCTCCGTGTGGAGCCTCTGGTCGGTGACAGTGCTCTTCCTCGGCCCCGCGTACGGCATCGATCCGGCCGGGAAGTTCCTGCTCACCGCCGTGCCGGCCGCGCTGGGGGCGGTGCTGCGGTTGCCGTACACCCTGGCGGTGGCCCGCTTCGGCGGGCGACGCTGGACGACCATCAGCGCACTGCTGCTGCTGGTCCCGACGGTGCCGATGACGATCCTGCTGGAACCCGGTGTGTCCTACTCCACACTGATGGTGCTGGCCTGCCTCACCGGCGTCGGCGGCGGCAACTTCGCCTCCTCGATGGCGAACATCAACCTGTTCTACCCGTCCCGGCTCAAGGGGCGGGCCCTCGGGCTCAACGCCGGTGGCGGCAACCTCGGCGTACCCGCGGTGCAGCTGGTCGGGCTGGCGGTGCTCGCCACCGCCGGCGCCGCGTACCCCCGGTTGGTGCCCGCGGTGTACCTGCCGCTGATCGTGCTGGCCGCGCTGGCGGCGACCCGATGGCTGGACACCGTGCCCGGCGCGCGCAACGAGCCCGGGGCGCTGCGCGAGGCCGCCCGGGACCCGCACACCTGGATCATGTCGCTGCTCTACATCGGTACCTTCGGCTCGTTCATCGGGTTCGGTTTCGCGTTCGGCCAGGTGCTCCAGCTCCAGTTCGCCGAGCGGTTCCCCACACCCGTCGACGCCGCCTGGCTGACCTTCCTCGGGCCGCTTGTGGGCTCGCTGATCCGGCCGCTGGGTGGCCACCTCGCCGACCGGCTCGGCGGGGCCCGGGTGACCTTTTGGAACTTCGTGGCGATGGCCATCGGCGCCGGCACGGTGCTGTACGCGGCCCGCGAGCGCTCGTTCGGGCTCTATTTGGCCGGGTTCCTCGCCCTGTTCGTCTTCTCCGGCGTCGGCAACGGCTCCACGTACAAGATGATCCCGGCGATCTTCCGGGCGCGGGCGGCGGACGCCGTGGCCGCCGGCACCCGCGACCCGGAGGCCGCCGCGCGGTGGGCGCGGAGGATGACCGGCGCGTTGATCGGCATCGCCGGCGCGATCGGCGCCTCCGGCGGGGTGCTCGTCAACATCGCCTTCCGCCAGTCGTTCCTCGGCTCCGGCAACGCCGATGCCGCCTACCTGGCGTTCATCGGCTGGTACGCGCTGTGCTTCGCGGTGACCTGGGTCGTCTACCGGCGTCCGGGGTCGCACCGGCTCGCCGGGGTATGATCCGGGTCACGGCCGGCGCCTCGCCGGGGTATGATCCGGGTCACGGCCGGCGCGTCGCCGCGCGGCATCCCACCCCCGTTTTGACCTGCCGATGGGGCGCCGGGTATCGTTGCCTGCTGTTGTACGACATCCAGAGGCGTGCCCTATCAGGTACGCTTGGTCGTTCGTGCGCGCTGGTCCGGCCTGCTAGATCTGGTCACCTCGGCGCGCGACCCCAGACCGACGACGAGACAAGGTAGACCTGTGCGTACGTACAGCCCGAAGCCGGGTGAGATCGAGCGTCAGTGGCACGTCATCGACGCCTCTGATGTCGTGCTGGGCCGCCTGGCCACCCACGCCGCCACGTTGCTGCGTGGTAAGCACAAGCCGACTTTCGCGCCGCACGTCGACACGGGCGACTTCGTCGTCATCGTGAACGCGGGCAAGGTTGCGCTGACCGGCAACAAGCGCCAGACCAAGGTCGCTTACCGCCACTCCGGTTACCCGGGTGGTCTGAAGCAGGTCGGCTACGACGAGCTGCTGACCAAGCGCCCCGAGCGGGCCATCGAGCTGGCTGTGAAGGGGATGCTCCCGCACAACAAGCTCGGCCGTCAGCTGATCAAGAAGCTGAAGGTCTACGCCGGCGCCGAGCACCCGCACCTCGCGCAGCAGCCGGTGCCGTTCGAGATCAAGCAGATCGCGCAGTGAGCGCGGGCGAAGGAAGCAGCATGACCGACATCATCGAGACCGAGGTCGCCCCGGAAGCCCCCGAGGCCACCGAGGCGCCGGCGCCCGTCGCCCGCGCGCCTCGTGGTGACCGGCCGATCCAGACCGTGGGCCGCCGCAAGGAGGCCATCGTCCGGGTCCGCATCGTCCCGGGCACCGGCAAGATCACCTGCAACGGCCAGGACCTCGAGGCGTACTTCCCGAGCAAGGTGCACCAGCAGCTCATCAAGGACCCGCTGGTCACCGCCGAGAAGCTCGAGCAGTTCGACGTCATCGCCAACCTGCGTGGCGGCGGCACCACCGGTCAGGCCGGTGCGCTCCGTCTCGGCATCGCCCGCGCGCTGATCATCAACGAGCCGGACGACCGCCCGGCCCTCAAGAAGGCCGGTTTCCTCACCCGGGACGCCCGGGTCAAGGAGAGCAAGAAGTACGGCCTCAAGAAGGCCCGTAAGGCTCCCCAGTACTCGAAGCGCTGATCTTTCCCAGCGCGTTGTACTTCTGACGGACGGCCGGTCCGCCTCCCCTCGACAGGGGAGGTGGGCCGGTCGTTTCGCTTTCTCCTTCTCGGTAGTGCTCATCGGAGGTTGGCGGGTATGGGTCGGTTGTTCGGCACGGATGGCGTACGCGGGCGGGCGAACGCGGATCTCACGCCCGAGTTGGCGCTCGCACTCGCCGTGGCCGCCGCGCACACGCTCGCCGAGACGGACCGCAGCCACCCGCCGCTCGCCGTGGTCGGCCGGGACACCCGGGCCAGCGGCGAGATGCTGGAAGCTGCCGTGGTCGCCGGGCTGACCAGCGCCGGCGCCAACGTGGTACGCGTCGGCGTGCTGCCCACCCCCGCCGTGGCGTTCCTCACCGCCGAGGCCAAGGCCGACCTCGGCGTGGTGCTCTCCGCGTCGCACAACCCCATGCCGGACAACGGCATCAAGCTCTTCGCCGCCGGCGGGCACAAGCTGCCCGACGAGATCGAGATGCGGATCGAGGCGGCCGTCGAGACGAACGCCACCACCGCCTGGGACCGCCCGATCGGTGCCGGCGTCGGCCGCGTGCACGACCTGCTCGACGGTGCCGACCACTACGTCCAGCACCTGGTCAGCACCCTGCCGCACCGGCTTGAGGGCCTCAAGGTCGTGGTCGACTGCGCCAACGGCGCCGCCTCCGAGGTTGCCCCCGTCGCCTACCGGGAGGCCGGCGCGGAGGTCGTCGCGATCCACGCGGAGCCGAACGGCCTGAACATCAACGACGAGTGCGGCTCCAACCACATCGAGGCGCTGCGCGAGGCCGTGGTCGAGCACGGCGCCCACCTGGGCATCGCCCACGACGGCGACGCCGACCGGATTGTGGCGGTCAGCGCCGACGGCGACGAGGTCGACGGCGACCAGGTGATGGCGATCCTCGCGCTGGCCATGCGGGAGGCCGGCACGCTCACCCAGGACACCCTGGTGGCCACCGTGATGAGCAACCTCGGCCTGCGGCTGGCGATGTCCGCGCAGGGCATCCGGCTGATCGAGACCAAGGTCGGCGACCGGTACGTGCTGGAGGAGTTGCGCGCCTCCGGGCTGGCGCTCGGCGGCGAGCAGAGCGGCCACATCGTCATGCCCGCCCACGCCACCACCGGCGACGGCGTCCTGACCGGCCTGCACCTGATGGCCCGGATGGCCGCCACCGGCAAGTCCCTCGCCGAGCTGGCGTCCGTGGTCACCAAGCTGCCGCAGGTGCTGATCAACGTGCCGGTCGGCGACCGTACCGTCGGTGCCGCCGCGCCGGCCGTCCGCGCCGAGGTCGAGCGGGCCGAGGCGGAGCTGGGCGAGACCGGGCGGGTGCTGCTGCGCCCGTCGGGCACCGAACCGCTCGTCCGGGTGATGGTCGAGGCGGCCACCGAGGCGACGGCCCGCGAGGTCGCCGAGCGGATCGCCGCCCTCGTGCGCACCGCCAGCCCCGCCACGTCGTAGCAAAGCCGGCCGGGGCCTCCACCAGGCGCGTCAGCGGGTCAGGGCGCGCAACCGGGTGACAGCCTCGGTCAGCACCTCCGGGCGCTTGCAGAACGCGAACCGGACCAGTCGCCGGCCGGCCTCGGCGTCGTCGTAGAAGACCTGGGTCGGCACGGCCACCACGCCGCAGCGCTCCGGCAGGGAACGGCAGAACTCCACCCCGTCGGAGCCGCCGAGGGCGGTGATGTCGGCGGTGACGAAGTACGTCCCCTCCGAGTCGAGCACCTCGAACCCGGCGTCGGTGAGACCGTCGACGAGCTGGTCACGCCGCTGCTGGAGACTGTCCCGGAAGCCTGTGTAGTAGTCGTCGGGCAGAGCCAGCGCCACGGCGACCGCAGGTTGCAGCGGCGCGGCGTTGACATAGGTGAGGAACTGCTTCACCCGCAGCACCGCCGACACCAGCGCTGCCGGGCCGCTCACCCAGCCGATCTTCCACCCGGTGCAGGAGAACGTCTTGCCGGCCGACGAGATGCGCAGCGTCCGCTCCCGCATACCGGGCAGTGTGGCCAGCGGCACGTGTGGGCTGGACGCGTCAGTGAACACCAGGTGCTCGTAGACCTCGTCGGTGACCGCGTACGCGCCGTACTCCTGGCACAGTTCGGCGACCAGCGCCAGTTCGGCCGGCGTGAACACCTTGCCGGTCGGATTGTGCGGCGAGTTGAGCAGCACCAGCCGGGTACGCGGCCCGAACGCCGCCCGCAGCGCCGCCGGGTCGAAGGCGTACCGGCCGTCCGCGCCGGGACGCAACGTCACCGGCCGCCGGACCGCGCCGGCCAGGGCGATCGAGGCGGCGTACGAGTCGTAGTACGGCTCGAAGCAGACCACCTCGTCGCCCGGCTCGCAGAGCGCGAGGACGCTTGCCGCCACCGCCTCGGTCGCGCCCGCCGTGATCACGATCTCGCTGTCCGGGTCGTACGCCAGGTCGTGGAACCGCCGCTGGTGGGCCGCGACTGCCCCGCGGAGGGCGGGTATCCCCGGGCCGGGCGGGTACTGGTTCTGCCCGCCGCGCAGCGCCTCGGCGGCGGCGGCAAGCATCTCCGGTGGGCCGTCCGTGTCCGGAAAGCCCTGGCCGAGGTTGACTGCCCCGGTCCGTACGGCGAGGGCGGACATCTCGGCGAAGATCGTCGTGCCGAACGGCCGCATCCGGGCCACCAGCGGGTCGACATCGGTGCTCGTCGTCACAGACGCCAGCCTACGTGCCGGCCGGGTCCACTTCGCTCCGGCGGTTCAGCCGTAGCAGCTGGCCCGCCAAGCCGCGCCGCCGACCCGCTCCGCCGCTGGCGTGCCACCATCGACAGTGACCGAGCAGGCGAGCGACTCCCCCGTGCCGGTGGTTCTGCTGACCTGCACCATCACCTGGTCCCGCCGGTCAGTGCGAATGTTCGTGTGCCACGGCAGCTGCACCCCGCTCAGCCAGATGCTCTCGCCGTTGGCGTCGCGGTAGACGATGTCGGCCCGCCCCTGCCCGGTCACCTCGTAGGCCACCTGCAACTGACCGGGGCCGGTGGACGGCGTCGTCCCGGGCTGAGCTGAGGCCGTCGGAGCCGCGCGGCCGGCCTGCCGGGCATCGGCGTTGACCGACTCGGCCGGGGAGTGGTCGTCGGGCTGGAGCAGCGCGTACCCGCCGAGACCGCCGAGCAGGAGCGCCGCCGCGAGGACCGCGCTGGTCAGTACCCGTCGGCGAGGGCGTGCGTCGTCGGGCCGAGGCTCGACGCCGGTGGGCGGAACCGGAGCGGCATCGTGCCGCGCCGACGGATCGGACGATGACGGATCGGAGGGTGGTGTTCCCTCGGGCATGACTGCTCCAGTCGGATCAGCGGACAACCGAACAAGCGGTTCGCCTGGGCTTCGCAGGGCGCGGCAGAGCCTACCGAAGGAAGGTGACGCAACTTCCGTCACTTTCGCCTCGGCAGACAGCCTGTTGAGCGAGCGGCTGGACGCGGGTGGGCCCGAGGGTCAGTGGGTGCCCGTCCCGCTGCTTGCGGCCTCGCCGTACGGGTAGAAGGGGTGCATTGGCCCGAGTCGTGGCACCTCAGGCCGGGCTTCCGCTCCGGTCGTCGCCGCAATCTCGGCGCTTCGCTCAAACTAGATGTTCGTTTAGCCGACTTTCGAGCAACCATGTTGAGCGAAACTGGGTTAGGCTGCGGGCCATGTGTGGAATCGTGGGATACGCGGGCGCGCGCCCCGCACTGGGCATCGTGCTCGACGGGCTGCGGCGACTGGAATACCGGGGTTACGACTCGGCGGGCGTCGCGATCGTCTGCGACGACCAGTTGCTGATCGAGAAGAAGGCCGGCAAGCTCGCCAACCTGGAGAAGGTGCTCTCCGAGCGCGCGGCCGACGACCCGGCCTCCTGCGCGGCCAGCCCGATCGGCATCGGTGACGGCACCACAGGCATCGGGCACACCCGGTGGGCCACCCACGGCGGGCCGACCGACCGCAACGCCCACCCGCACCTGGCCCCCGACGGCCGCGTCGCGGTGATCCACAACGGCATCATCGAGAACTTCGCCAAGCTCCGCGCCGAGCTGGAGGCCGACGGCGTCCAGTTCACCAGCGACACCGACACCGAATGCGCCGCGCACCTGCTCTCCGCCGCGCTTGCCGACCTGCGCGCCGCCGGCCAGCCGGACGGTCCACAACTGCTCGCCGCCGGCATGCGCGTCGTGTGCCAGCGGTTGGAGGGCGCGTTCACCCTGCTCGCGGTCGACGCCTCGGTGCCCGGCGCGGTCGTCGGCGCCCGGCGCAACTCGCCGCTTGTCGTCGGCCGGGGCGAGGGGGAGAACTACCTGGCCAGCGACGTGGCCGCGTTCATCGAGCACACCCGGGAAGCCGTGGAGCTGGGTCAGGACCAGATCGTCCTGATCACCGGCGAGAGCATCGAGATCACCGACTTCGACGGCCAGCCCGCCGCCGGCAAGGACTTCCACGTCGACTGGGACTCGTCGGCCGCGGAGAAGGGCGGCTACGACTGGTTCATGCTCAAGGAGATCGACGAGCAGCCGCAGGCCATCGCCGACACGCTGCTCGGTCGGCTCACCGAGACCGGTGAGATCGCCCTCGACGAGGTTCGCCTCAGCGACCAGGATCTGCGCGACGTCGACAAGATCTTCATCGTGGCCTGCGGCACCTCGTACCACGCCGGGATGGTGGCGAAGTACGCCATCGAGCACTGGACCCGCATCCCCTGCGAGGTGGAGCTGGCCAGCGAGTTCCGCTACCGCGACCCGGTGCTCGACCGCTCCACGCTGATCGTGGTCATCTCGCAGTCCGGCGAGACGATGGACACCCTGATGGCGCTGCGCCACGCCAAGGAGCAGAAGGCCCGGGTGCTCGCGATCTGCAACACCAACGGCTCGACGATCCCCCGCGAGTCCGACGCCGTGCTCTACACCCACGGTGGGCCGGAGATCGCCGTCGCCTCCACCAAGGCGTTCCTCACCCAGATCGTCGCCTGCTACCTGATCGGCCTGCACCTGGCTCAGGTCCGCGGAATCAAGTTCGCCGACGAGGTGGGCGCCGTCGTGGCCCAGCTCCAGGAGATGCCGGGCAAGCTGCGCGAACTGCTGGACCGGATCGAGCCCGTCCGCGAGTTGGCCCGCGACCTGAAGGCCGAGCCCACAGTGCTGTTCATCGGCCGGCACGTGGGCTACCCGGTGGCCCTGGAGGGCGCGCTGAAGCTCAAGGAGCTGGCGTACATGCACGCCGAGGGTTTCGCCGCCGGTGAGCTGAAGCACGGCCCGATCGGGCTGCTCGACAAGGGCACTCCGGTGATCTGCGTGGTGCCCTCGCCGGTGGGCCGGGGCATGCTGCACGACAAGGTCGTCTCCAACATCCAGGAGGTGCGGGCGCGCGGCGCGCGGACCATCGTGATCGCGGAGGAGGGCGACGAGGCGGTCGTCCGGTACGCCGACCACCTGATCTACGTGCCGCGTACGCCGACGCTGTTGGCCCCGCTGGTCACCACGGTGCCACTGCAGGTGCTCGCCGCCGAGATCGCCGCCGCCCGGGGGCACGACGTGGACCAGCCCCGCAACCTGGCCAAGTCGGTCACCGTCGAGTAGTCGCCACTGACGTCCGGGGCCCCGGGCACCGCACCCGCGGTGCCCGGGGCCCTGCCGTGCGAGCGACGCCGGTCCGGCGCGCCAAGCGTCAGCGGCCCGTGGTCAGCGGCCCGTGGTCAGCGCCTGCCCTCAGCGGCCCAGCACCACGCGGGCCATCCCGTCCAACGCCGGGTTGCCCGGCTCCCAGTAGCCGCTGTGCCCGCCGCGACCGCTGGGGAACACCCGGCCGCCGAACCCGGAGTCGGCCGGATCGTGACCGAACCACAGCTCGTGACCGGTCCGCTCCGGCCAGCCCAGCACGGCGGCGAGCGGAGCGGCGCCCAACAGGGCCCGGCGGCCCAGCTCGTCCACCGGCCGGGCCAGGCGGATCACGTCGTCCGGAGCCCTGCCGGCCCACACCTCTCCGGCCGGTACGCCGAGCTCGCCGGCGTGCGCCGCGCCGACCCCCGGGGAGCCGACGAACATCAGCGCGTCGGCTGCCAGCCCGTGATCCCGGGCGGCGACACCCACCACAAGCGACCCGTAGCTGTGCCCGAGCACGGTCTGCCGCGCCGGCAGCCCCTCGTGGGTGGCGCGCAGACCCTCCTGGAAGCGGTGCAGCGCCGGGCCGGCGTCCCGGGCCTGGGCGGCCGACGCCGCCTCGTCCAGGAAGTCCGGTGCGTCGTAGTCCAGCCACAGCACCGCCGCACTGCGCTCACCAGGCGCGAGCGTGGCGCAGCGATCCAGCACCCGGGCCGCCCGGCCCAGCTCACCCGGGGCGTCGTCCAGGCCAGCGGTCATTCCCGGCACGTACGTCAGCACCCGGTCGGCGTGGTCCGGATCGCCGAGCGCCACCACCACCCGACCCTCACCGGCCGGGTCCAGCCCCAGCAGGTACGCCCGCGGTTCCCCGGCCGTCAGGCGATCGCTGAGCGCGTCCAGGCCCGCCAGCCGCGCCGCCACCGCCCGCAGCCGCAACGACGCGAGCGGCCCCGGCGGCACCCGGGTCAGTAACCGCCGACGCTCGGCCAGCAACTCCGCACGCCGTGCGCCGACCCGCAGGCGGTTGGCCTGGTCGCGGGCGGCCACCGGCACCCCGTCCAGGCCACCGACGAGGGCCGGCTCGTGCCCGACCAGCCACCGTCGCTGCGCCGGGGTCAACCCGGACCACCAGGCGCGCACCAGCGCCGGCGCCGCACCGGCGGGCGGTCGGCCGGGCGGCGGTGGGGACGCCCACCCGGTCCCGGCGGCCCGGGCCAGCTCGTCCAGCCGGTCGGCGGCCAACCGGTCCGCCGCGCCGGCCAACTCCAGCGCGCCCCGCAGCGCCGCCGCCACCCCGGCCCGTTCGGTCGGTCGAAGGCGAGTCGGATCGACGTGCACAGCACCGGACCGGTCCACCACCAGCCCGGCCGCGTCGGCCCGAGCGACCGCCTCGGCGAGCCGTGCCTTCGCCACCACGAGGTGCCCGGCCAGCTCGGACAGCACCTGATCGGCCTCGATCAGCGCGGGCGCCACCGAGGTCACCTCGCCCCGCAGGCCGGTCAGCCGAGCGTCCACCGCGACGGCAGCCGCGCCGGACCAGTCGCCCCGCAACCGACCGGCGGAACCGGCCAACTCGCCGGCGTGCCCCTCGACCGGCCCGGTCAACCCTGCCCAGGCCGCCCCGGCCGCCCGCCAGCCGCCCGGATCGGCGGCCCAGAGCTGCCGGTAGCCGACACCGCTCACCGCGGTAGGGCGGTGAACCGGCCGGCAGCCCGGTCGTCCACCGTCTCGTACGCCTCGGCCGCAGCCCGGACCCCACCGGCGGTCGCCGCCACGGCCGCCCCCAGCCGGCAGAACCAGCCGTGTGCCGCCGACTCCAGCCCCGCCAGCGACGTGGCGGCCCGCCAACCGGGCGCCGGCACCAGCAGCCCGGAAACCCGGGACAGGCCCCACGCCAACCGGTACGCCTCGTCGTCGAGCGCACCGGCGACCACGCGCAGCTCCTGCGGCCGGACGGTGAACGGCTCCTCGGTCATGACCCACCCCCGTGCACGATCGACATCCACACGCTGACGCTAGGCAGGTCAGGGTCGTGCCGGAGTGCCCTGTGGACAGCCGGCTGCGGCCGTACCCCGGTGTGTCCACAGGCGTTGCCCACGGCGGGCCCGACGGCTAATCTCCCGCCTCCACCGCCGGTAGGGTGGTCTGGTGATCGTCGCTGTCGGCATCGACGTCGTCCTGGTCGACCGGTTCGCCCGGTCCCTGGCGCGGACGCCGCTGCTCGCCGATCGGCTCTTCACCGCGGCCGAGCGGGCCACCCGCTCCGGCACATCACGCTCACCGGAGTCGCTCGCCGCCCGGTTCGCCGCGAAGGAGGCCGTCGCCAAGGCGCTCGGCGCCCCGGCCGGGCTGAGCTGGCACGACTGCGAGATCGTGCCCGACTCGGATGGCCGACCCTGGCTGACCGTCTCGGGCACCGTCGCCGCGGCGGCCGTAGCGCGTGGGATCAACCACTGGCATCTCTCGCTGTCACACGACGGCGGAATCGCGTCGGCGCTGGTGGTCGCGGAACGGTGATGTCGGCCGGGTGGGCGTGGTGGCCACCCGCGAGCGGAATGGGGCACTGTGACATGAGAGCGGTGTGGCGGGCGGCCGACGTACGGGCGGCTGAGGCCGGGCTGATGGGCACGCTGCCGGAGGGCACGCTGATGCAGCGGGCTGCCGCCGGGCTGGCCCGCCGGGCCGCCCTGCTGCTCGACGAGCGGGGCGGGGTCTACGGCGGCCGGGTGCTGCTGCTCGTCGGCTCCGGCGACAACGGCGGTGACGCCCTCTACGCCGGGGAACGCCTGGCCCGCCGGGGCGTCGAGGTGTCCGCCCTGCTGCTCACCCCGGGGCGGGCGCACGCCGCGGGGCTGGCCGCGCTGCGCGCCGCCGGCGGCCGACTCGTCGACCGCCCGGCCGGCCCCGTCGACCTGGTCCTCGACGGCATCGTCGGTATCGGTGGCGCGGGCGGGCTGCGGGCGAGCGCGGACGAGGTGGTCCAGCGCCTCGACGATCTGCGCGGGCGCGACGGTGGTCGGGCGACCGTGCTGGCCGTGGACGTCCCGAGCGGAGTGGCGGTGGACACCGGACATGTGCCGCTGTCCACGTCCGGCCGGCCCACAGCGGTCCGCGCCGACGTGACGGTGGCCTTCGGCGCGTTGAAGCCCGCCCTCGTGGTGGGGCCGGCCGCCGCGCTGGCCGGCGAGGTGGAGCTTGTCGACATCGGGCTGCGGCCCTGGCTGCGGGGCACTCCGGCGCTGCGGGTCACCGAGTGGTCAGACCTCGAGCAGTGGTGGCCGGAGCTGGGCGCGGCGTCGGAGAAGTACACCCGGGGCGTGGTCGGGGTGGCGACCGGCTCGGAGACGTACCCGGGCGCGGCGGTGCTCTCCGTCGGCGGGGCGCTCGCCGGGCCGACGGGTCTGGTCCGCTACGCAGGTGGCGCGCGGGTCGAGGTGCTGCACCAGCACCCCTCGGTGATCGCCACCGGGCGGGTCGGCGACGCCGGCCGGGTGCAGGCCTGGGTGTGCGGCTCGGGGCTGGGCACCGGCGACGACGCGGCGGCCGAACTGCGGGCCGTCCTGGCCGCCCCGGTGCCTGTGGTGCTCGACGCGGACGCGCTGACCCTGCTGGTGGACGGCTCGCTCGCCGACCGGCTGCGCGGCCGGGACGCGCCGATCGTGGTCACCCCGCACGATCGGGAGTTCACCCGGCTGTGCGGGGAGGAGCCCGGCGCCGACCGGGTCGGGGCCGCGCTGCGGCTCGCCGCCTGGATGAACGCGGTGGTGCTGCTCAAGGGGGACCGCACGGTGATCGGCACGCCGGACGGCCGGGCGTACGTCAACCCGACCGGCACCCCGGCGTTGGCCACCGGCGGCACCGGCGACGTGCTGGCCGGGCTGCTCGGCTCGCTCCTGGCGGCCGGGGTGCCGGCGGACCGGGCGGCGGCCTCGGCCGCGTACCTGCACGGGCTCGCCGGTCGGGAGGCGGCCCGCAGCGGCCCGGTGACCGCGCCCGACGTGGTGACCGCGCTGCGTCCGGTCATCGCCCGGCTGGGCTGATCGTCCCGTACCGACCCGATCGGACTGCCGGGCCGTGCGTCGCCGCCCACGGTGATCAGGGTGGAAAGTAGGCTGGGCGCATGTGGCAGGCCGAGGTACGCGTCGATCTTGACGCGATCCGCGAGAACGTGAGCCGGCTCCGCTCCGGCACCAGCGCCGAGCTGATGGCGGTGGTGAAGGCCGACGGGTACGGCCATGGCATGCTCCCGGCCGCCCGCGCGGCACTGGACGCGGGGGCCGACTGGCTCGGCGTCTGCACTCTCGACGAGGCGCTCACGCTGCGCCGGGCCGGGATCACCGCGCCCGTGCTGGCATGGCTGCTCGCGCCGGGGCTGCCGCTGCACGAAGGGGTGAGCGCGGGGGTGGACCTCGCCGCCGCGAGCCTTGCGCAACTGGACGAGATGGTCGAGGCCAGCCGGCGCGCCGAGCGCCCCGCCCGGCTGCACCTGAAGATCGACACCGGGCTGTCCCGGGGAGGCGCCACAGTCACCGACTGGCCGGCGCTGCTCGACGCCGCCGCGAAGGCGCAGGCCGACGGCCTGGTCGAGGTGGTCGGTGTGTGGAGCCACTTCGTGTACGCGGACATGCCCGGCCACCCGACCACCGACCGGCAGCTCGCCGTCTTCCACGAGGGCCTGGCCATGGTCGAGCGGGCCGGGCTGCGCCCCCGCTGGCGGCACCTGGCCAACTCGGCAGCCACCCTGACCCGCCCGGACACCCACTTCGACCTCGTCCGACCCGGGCTGGCCATCTACGGTCTGTCCCCGGTGGCCGGCGAGACGTACGGGCTGCGGCCGGCGATGACGGCGCGCGCCCGGGTGATGCTCACCAAGCGGGTGCCCGCCGGCACCGGCGTCTCGTACGGGCACACCTACACGACCGAGACCGACGCGAACCTCGCCGTGGTGCCCCTCGGATACGCCGACGGTGTGCCCCGACACGCGTCCAACAGCGGGCCGGTGCAGCTCGCCGGCGCGCGGAGGACGATCTCCGGGCGCGTCTGCATGGACCAGTTCGTGATCGACTGTGGCGACGACCCGGTGGCCGACGGCGACGTGGCGACCCTGTTCGGCAGCGGCGCCGACGGCGAGCCGACGGCCGACGACTGGGCCGAGGCGGTCGGCACGATCAACTACGAGATCGTCACCCGATTCGGCAGCACGCGGGTGCCGCGGGTCTACGACGGCGAGCGCTCGCCATGACGTACCGCATCCCGCGTCCGCGGACCGCGGCCGGCCGGGTCGCCGGCCTGGTCGGCGCCGCGGTCGGGGTGGCGGCGGCCGGCCTCGCCGCAGGCGTCGCGACCGAACGCACCCTGGTCCGCCGGCTCAAGGCCGACCCGGCCGACCGCTACGCGCACGAGAGGTTCGGCGAGCAACGGTACGACGAGGCGTTCCGGCTGGAACTGCCGGACGGCACGGACATCCACGTCGAGGTGGTCGAGCCGACCCGCCCGGTGCCGGGGCACCCGACTGTGGTGCTGGTGCACGGCTTCTGCCTGGACATGGGCACTTTCCACTTCCAGCGCCGGATGCTCGCCGCGCGCGGTGACTACCGTGTCGTCGCGTACGACCAGCCGGGTCACGGTCGGTCCGGCCGGTTGGAGACCGGGGAGTACGACCTGTCGGTGCTGGGCCGGACGCTGCGCGAGGTCATCGACCGGACCGCCCCGGAGGGGCCGCTGGTGCTTGTCGGCCACTCGATGGGCGGCATGACCATCATGGCGTTCGCCGAGCTTTTTCCGGAGCTGTTCGGTGACCGGGTGGTGGGCACCGTGCTGATGGCCACGTCGGGCGGGTTGATCGCGGAGACCAAGCTGGTCGCGCCGGCGCTGCTCGGCCGGGTCGGCGGGCCGGTGCTCTACATGGTCAGCAACGCCACCCGGTACGGCGGTCCGGTGATCGACAAGGCCCGCAAGTCCACGTCGAACGTGGCCTGGCTGCTCACCCGCAAGTACGGCTTCGGCACTCGCAAGCCCAGCCCGGCGCTGGTGTCGTACGTGGAGACGATGAACTCGCGGACCTCCGCCGACACGGTTACCCGCTATCTGCGGACCCTGGCCACACACTCGCGCTTCCCGGCGTTGGCCGCGTTGGCGAACGCGCCGGTGCTTGTGGTCGTCGGCGACAAGGACATGATCACTCCGGTGACACACTCCGAGGAGATCGTCCGGCGGTTGCCGCACGCGGAGTTCATCAAGATCAAAGACAGCGGCCACGTGGTGATGCTGGAGCACGCAGACGAGGTCAACGCCGCGCTGGCGCGGTTCCTCGAGTCACTGGAGAGCATGGAGGACCGGTGAGTTTCGTCGTCAAACTGCCGACCGTCGAGGACACCCGGGAGTTCGGCCGCCGGCTGGCCGGGCTGCTGCGGGCCGGTGACCTGGTGCTGTTGACCGGCCCGCTGGGGGCCGGCAAGACCGCGCTCACCCAGGGCGTCGGCGCGGGGCTCCACGTTCTCGGGGACGTCACCTCGCCGACGTTCGTGATCGCCCGCGTGCACCGGCCGGATCCGGCCCGAGGCGGTCGGGTGGCCCTGGTACACGCCGACGCGTACCGGCTGGGCGCCGCCAGCGACCCGCGTGCCGAGATCGACGACCTCGACCTGGACGCCTCGGTGGACGAGTCGGTGACCGTGGTGGAGTGGGGCGAGGGCCTGGTGGAGCAGTTGGTCGACGCGCACCTGCGCGTCCGCATGGACCGCCGCGACGACGACACCCGGATCGTCGAGCTGGACCCGGTCGGCGGCGACTGGGCCCGCCGGCTCGCCGAACTGGGTTAGGGGCCTGTGTCGGCGCGGCGCTGTCGGACCCGGTGCCTAGAGTGCGGGGGACAGACCCGCGCTGGAAGAGGTTCCTGATGTCCGACGACGCCCCCGCCCTGGATCTGCTGGCCCTGCTGCCGGAGCAGTGGCGTGCCGTGCTCACCCCGCACCTCGATCCGGCCCGCACCGCCGCGCTGGCCGAGTTCGTCGCCCGGGAGTATGCGACGCAGACCGTCTTCCCGCCGCTGGAGGATCTCTTCTCGGCGTACCGGCTCTGTTCGCCGCAGAGCACTCGGGTGCTGATCCTCGGGCAGGACCCCTATCACCGTGCCGGGCAGGCCCACGGGTTGAGCTTCAGCGTCCGCGAGGGGGTGTCGGTGCCGCCGTCGCTGCGCAACGTCTTCAAGGAGTTGGGCGAGGACGTGGGCGTGGCCAAGCCTCGTAGCGGCAACCTCGACGGCTGGGCCGCGCAGGGCGTGTTGCTGCTCAACGCGGTGCTGACGGTGCGCCAGGCCACGCCGGGTTCGCACGCCAACTCGGGCTGGGAGGAGTTCACCGACGCCACGATCCGGGCGCTGAACGCCGCACCGGAGCGGGTGGTCTTCCTGCTCTGGGGTGGCTACGCGCGCAAGAAGGCGGCCCTGGTCACCAACCCGCAGCATCTGGTGCTGGAGGCCGGCCACCCCAGCCCGATGAACCCGCGCGGCTTCCTCGGCAGCCGCCCGTTCAGCGCGGCCAACAAGGCGCTCGCCGACGCCGGGCGGCCCACCATCGACTGGGAGCGCACCGCAGGCTGACCCCTGCGGCGCGGGTCAGCCCTCGGCGGCGAGTTGCCGGGCGCGGTAGCGGCGCAGCAGGTCGGCGGCCCGCGGCTCGGTCAGCTCCAACTCGACAAGCGGCACCACCCGGTAGTCGCGCCCACCGTGGCGTACCTCGATCGTCTCGGGCAGCTCGTCGCACATCGTTGCCCTGATCTCGCCCCACTTGGTCGACCAACGGTGCTCGCCCGGCTCCTCCGGCTCCAACCACACTCCACCGAACTCACCCCACCGGGCGTTCCACCGCTGGCCGTAGTTCGCCTGCAGCCAGCCGGTGAAGCGCTTCGAGTCCTGCCAACGAAGGGCGAGCTCCAGCGCGTCGACAGGCACCGGCGCGCCCTGCAACAGTGCGGCCGTGCTGCCGGTTATCACCTGCGGGAAGTCAGTGAGTCGGTCCAGCGTCCGATCCAGGCCCAGCTCGTCGATGCGCTCGGTGATCGGTCGGGCGGCCAGTTCGTCGATGCGGGCGTCGAGGTGCGCGTCCAGCGGCTCGACCTCGACCACCATCTGCACGTCCATCGCGGCGAACAACGCCTCGAGGACCGCGATGCTGGGTGCGCGGCTGCCACTCTCGATCCGTGCGACCGCGGCCTGACTGATCCCCGCAGACTCGGCGAGTTCGCACTGGGTCAGCTCGCGCAGGTGCCGTTGCTGCCGAACGGCATTGCCGAGCAGAGTGCCAAGACGTGTGGACGGCATCCCGACATGGTGGACCACGCCGGTCCGACGCAGATACCGCTGAGCCGGATTCACGACTGCGTGGCCTTGGCCCGAGGTTCCGGTGAGCCAGCGACCCGGCGCCGTCCGGTGGGCCATTCGCTGGTGAGCGGTATACCTGTGAGTCATAAATATGACTCACAGGTATACGGCTCATCACAGCAAGTGCCTCCCGGCAGAGCGGTGGCGTTCCGCAAAGGTCGAGAGGGCCCGGGCATCTGGGCGGGCAGGTGGCGGCCGGGCGGCCACGCGGGCGGGCAGGGGCGGGGCGTGGCCGGGAGGCGATAGCGGGGCCGCTAGGCTGGCTAACCGTGCTCGTACTCGTGGTGGACAGCTCGACCCCCGCGGTGACCGCAGCGTTGGTGGAGATCTCGGCGGACGGCGTGACGTCCCGGGCGCACCGGTGCACGGTCGACGCCCGCGCGCACGGTGAACTGCTCGCGCCCCAGGTCGACGCAGTCCTCGCCGATGCCGGGGCGCGTCCGCGTGACCTGGGCGCCATCGTCGCCGGACTCGGCCCCGGGCCGTTCACCGGGCTGCGGGTCGGCCTGGTCACCGCCGCCACGATGGGGCAGGTTCTCGGCGTGCCGACGTACGGCGTGTGTTCCCTGGATGGGATGGGCTACCCGGCGGCGGCCGGCGAGCCGGTGTTGGCTGCCAGCGACGCCCGCCGCAAGGAGCTGTACTGGGCTGTCTACGACGGCGCCGGTCAGCGGATCGTCGGACCCGAGGTGTCCACGCCTGCGGTGGCCGCCGCGCGCGCCCGGGAACTGGGGGCGACGGTCGCGGTCGGCGACGGGGCACACCGGTACGCCGAAGCTCTGGACCTGCCGGTCCGGGTCGAGCCGCGCTACCCGGAGGCCACCGTGCTGGCGCAGCTCGCCGCCGAGCGGATCCGGGCCGGCGCGCCCGGCGAGCGACTCACCCCGCTCTACCTGCGCCGTCCGGACGCCGTGGCGGCGACCGCCCGCAAACCGGTTCTCCCGTGAGTGCGGCGGTGCGGCTGGAGCCGTTCCGCTGGTGGCACATCGACGAGGTGCTGCCGATCGAGGCGGATCTGTTCGGCGCCGAGCAGTGGTCACCCGCGATGTTCTGGAACGAACTGGCCAACGGCCACCACTACCGGGTCGCGACCGACGCCGACGGCACCGTGCTCGGCTACGCCGGGCTGGCCGGAGCCCCGCCCGACGAGGTGTGGGTGCAGAACATCGCCGTCCGCCGGGACACCCAGCGGCGGGGCGTCGGCCGCGTCCTGCTGGAGGAGCTGCTCGCCGAGGCGGCCCGCCGTGACGCCCGCAGCACCCTGCTGGAGGTCGCCGTGGACAACGTCGCCGCCCAGCGGCTCTACGCGATGTACGGATTCGAGCCGATCGGGGTGCGTCGCGGCTACTACCAACCGAGCAACACCGACGCGCTGGTGATGCAGCGCGACGCCGAGCCGACCGGGGACGGACCACACGACCATGGCTGACGAACCGCTGATCCTGGGCATCGAGACCTCGTGCGACGAGACAGGCGTCGGCATCGTACGCGGACACACCCTGCTTGCCGACGCGCTCGCGTCAAGCGTCGAGGAGCACGCCCGCTTCGGGGGCGTGGTGCCCGAGGTGGCCAGTCGGGCCCACCTGGAAGCCATCGTGCCGACGATGCAGCGGGCGCTTACCGAGGCCGGTGTCACCCTCGCCGACATCGACGCCATCGCGGTCACCTCCGGGCCCGGGCTGGCCGGCGCGCTGCTGGTAGGCGTCGCCGCCGCCAAGGGGTACGCGCTCGCCGCCGAGAAGCCTGTGTACGGCGTCAACCACCTCGCCGCGCACGTCGCGGTGGACACCCTGGAGCACGGCCCGCTTCCGGAACCCGCCATCGCGCTGCTGGTCTCCGGCGGGCACTCGTCGCTGCTGCTCGTCGACGACCTGGCCCGGGGCGTCACGCCGCTCGGCGCCACCATCGACGACGCGGCCGGTGAGGCGTTCGACAAGGTCGCCCGCCTGCTCGGGTTGCCGTTCCCGGGCGGCCCGCCCATCGACCGGGAGGCCCGCGCCGGTGACGCCGCGTCGATCGCCTTCCCGCGCGGCCTGACCGCCGCCAAGGATCTCGCCGCCCACCGGTACGACTTCTCGTTCTCCGGGCTGAAGACGGCTGTGGCCCGCTGGGTCGAGGCGCGTCAGCGCGCCGGCGAGCCGGTGCCCGTGGCCGACGTGGCCGCGTCCTTCCAGGAGGCGGTCTGTGACGTCCTGACCAACAAGGCGCTCGCCGCCTGCCGGGCGCAGGGGATCGAGACGCTTGTGATCGGCGGTGGCGTGGCCGCGAACTCCCGGCTGCGGGCACTTGCCGAACAGCGGGCCGAGAAGTACGGCATCCGGGTCCGGGTGCCCCGACCGAAGCTGTGCACCGACAACGGGGCGATGGTGGCCGCGCTCGGGTCGCACCTGGTCGCCGCCGGGGTCGCGCCGAGTCGGCTGGACCTGCCGGCGGACTCGGCGTTGCCGCTGACAACGGTAAGCGTGTGACGGGGGCACCGGAGATGATCGTGCGGATGTGGGAGGCGCGCGCCGAGGCGTACGGCGTCGCCGACCTGATCACCTGGGTGTGCGACACGGCCCTGCCCGAGTTGGAGCACGACCCTCTGCACGTCTCCAGTGAGGTCTTCTCCTCCACCGACCACCGGGTCGTGGTCATCTCCAAGTGGCGCAGCAGCCCACGTCCGCTGCCCGACCCACCCGCCCTGCTGGTGGCCCGCGCCCCGCACTCCTGGGACTTCACCCAGGTCGACCGCTGACGGGGGCCACCAACTCAGGTGGTCAGCTGCGGCGCAGCATCCGATAGGTGGCGATGCCGCCGGTGCCGAGCGCGGCGAGGAAGACCAGCCAGACGACTGTGCTGCTGACCCCTACCTGGGGGCCTGTGTTCGCCGAGGCGGCGGCCAGCAGCCCGTCCTGACCGGGTGCGGGCAGCGCGGCCGGCGGCAGCTCCGGCCAGCGGACCAGGCCGGTGCTCTCCAGCATCTGCATGTGGTGCTGCACGAAGGCGTTCGCCTCCTCGCAGAGTTTGCGGACGGTGGCGTCGCGGGTGCTGGCCCGCACCGCGCCGATCACCGGGAAGATCTTGCCGTGGGCCACCCGGAGTCGGGTGACGAAGATCTGGTCGAACCGGGCGCCGGAGGCCTTCTGCATCTCCGACAGCCAGCCCTTCTGCTCGGCTGTCGGCTCGCTGGGGATGGCCGCGCCCAACTTGTTTGCCGCGTCCACGGTGAGCTGGTCGAGCCGCTGGTGCTCGCCGGCGATGCCCGCACCGATCTCCCGGACCTTCGCCGACTGCCCCTTCTCGGCGGCCATCTGCCCGGCCGGCATCTCCCACAGGCCGGCCAATCGCACGCCGTTGAGCAGTGTCATGTCGGCGGCGTTGAGCTGCTGTCCGCCAGCGGGGGCGGCGATGGCCACTCCGGGCAGGACACCGACCCCCGCGACGATCGCGATGAGCAGCATCGCCGCGCGGTGGGTCCGGTTGCCCAACTGGCGACGGGCGGATCTGAGCGGTGCCATGTCTGTGGTGCCTCCTCGGTCCGGACCGAAACGCGTCTGGACCGGGCAGCCGCACCCTGCCGGCCGCCCGTCCGCCCACTGGTACGGACTGATCGCCCGATCAGTTCATCCACGGGTGGCGGGGAAATGGGCGCTGTGCGGAGCGGAGGCGGATCAGCGGGTGATGGCGAGGAAACCGCCGAGCAGCAGCAGGGTGAGCGCGGCGACGGCGAAGAGCACCAACAGCTCCCGACGGCCGTGCCCGGTCGGGTCACCACCGCCGGCCGAGGCGGCGACGGGATCGGGCAGCGCCGGCAGGTCCCGGGTCAGCGTGGCCAGGTCACCGAGAGTGCGGGCGGCCCAGACCGCACCGGCCCGCTCGGAGAACTCGTCAAGCGTGAGCCGGCCCGCGGTGGTGTGCCGGTGCAGCTCGGCGACCACCCGGTGGCGGTCGTCATCGGACGCGCGCAGCTCGACATCCACGCCGGACAGGGTACGCGGATCAGCCCACGTCGAGGGGGTCGGCGAGGAGCCGTTCGAAGGCCAGTTCGGCGGCGCCGATCAGGGGCGCGTCCTCGCCCAGTTTCGGGGTGCGCAACCGCACGTGTTCCAGGCAGGCGCCGAGGGCGTTGGAGTTGAGCCGGCTGCGGATCTGGGCCGCCGCGGCGAGGTAGAGGTCCCGCATCGTGCCGCCGAAGATGACCATCTCGGGATTGAAGACGTTCACCAGGTTGGCCACCCCGAAGCCCAGCCAGTCACCGGCCTGGCGTACCGCCGTCTGGGCGCGGGCGTCCCCCCGGTCGGCGGCGTCGAAGACGGCCAGCAGCGCGTCGCGGCCCCGGGCGTCGGATCGTCCGGCCGCGCGGAGCAGGCCGTGCTCGCCGATCTCCGTCTCCCAGCAACCGCGGGCGCCGCACTCGCAGGGCATGCCGTCGCGCACCACCTTCATGTGGCCGACCTCGCCGCCGTACCCGCCGTGTCCGGTGAGTCGGCGCCCGCCGGCGATGATGCCGGCCCCGACGCCGACGTCGCCGTACAGGTAGATGACGTTGTCGCAGCCGGCCGCGACGCCGCGGGCGTGCTCGGCGAACGCCGCCACGTCGGCCACGTTGCCGACGGTGACCGGCACGTCGAGGCCCAGTTCGGCGCCGAGCGCGGCGCCGATCGGCTCGTCCACCCAACCGGTGGTGGGGCCGAGCCGAACCAGGCCGTCTTCACGACGGACCATCCCGCAGACCGCGACGCCGGTGCCGACGCAGATCGCGTCGGCGGGCACCGCCTGCTGCATCTCCTTGACCGCGCCGGCGAGCATCGGGGCGGCCTCGGCGGCCAGCAGCCCGCGCGGTCGGTCCAGCTCCCGGCGGTCCAGCACCGCGCCGCCCAGGCCGACCCGGGCGGCGCGCAGCCGGTCCACCTCGACGGAGTACGCGTACGCGTACACCCGGGTCGATTCGGGCCGGACGACGAGTGACGGCCGTCCGGCCCGGCCGGTCTCCTTCGGTGTTCCCTCGCTTACCAGTCCGACGCCGGCCAGGTCGGCGGTGAGCGCGCCGATGGTGCTCCGGTTCAACCCCAGGGTGGTGGTGAGTTCGGCGCGGGTGGTCGCGCCGTGGACGTGCACGTGCCGCAGCAGGGCCCCGAGGTTCTGCCGTCGGACCTCCTCCTGGCTGGGTGCCGGGCGCATGCTCGTGCTACCTCCCGCGCGGTCAGCGGGTGCCGGTGGCTGCCGCGCGGCGGCGGGAGAGGGCGTCGACGCTGGCGGCGAGCAGCAGCACGAATCCGGTGACCACGTACTTGACTCCCGCGCTGTACCCCATCAGGCCCATCCCGTTTTCGATGACCGCGACCACCGCGCCTCCCAGCACGGCGTCGAGGACGCGACCCTTGCCGCCGAAGAGGCTGGTGCCGCCGATCACCGCTGCCCCGACCGCGTAGAGCAGTACGTTACTGCCCCCCGTGTTGGGGTCGACCGAGTTGGCCCGGCTGGCGGCCACGATGCCACCGATGGCGGCCATGGACGAGCAGATCACGAAGACGGAGATGCGGATCCGGTCGACTCCGATGCCGGCCCGGCGGGCCGCTTCCCGGTTGCCGCCCACGGCGTAGATGTGCCGGCCGTAGCTGGTGCGCTGGAGCACGAAGGTCCAGATGACCAGCAGCAGCGCGATGATCGGCACCACGATCGGCACACCCTTGAGCGAGACGATGAGGACGTTGCGGCTGCGCTCCAGGTTGAGCACGTACACAGCGGTGCCGAGGATGACGGCGAGCCCGGCGATCCGCAGCGCCACCACCGCGATCGGGTCGGTGATCAGTCCACGTGCCGCCCGGTTGCGGTGGCGTAGCAGTTGCACCGCCGCGTAGCCCACGACGGCGACGGCGGTCAGCGCCCAGCCCAGCGCGGGGGCGAGGTTGCGGTTGGCGATGGCGACCAGCACCTCGTCGCGGACGGAGATGTTGGTGCCCTCCTGCACGAGCAGCAACACGACGCCCTGGAAGGCGAGGAAGCCGGCGAGAGTGACCACGAAGGACGGAATGCCGATCTTCGCGACAAGCATCCCGAGCGTGGTGCCGATGATGACACCGGTGGCGACCGCGGCGAGGACGGCGACCCACCAGGGGTAGCCGAGCACTGTGACCACGTTGGCCAGTACCGCCGCGCAGACGCCGCTGGCGAAGCCGGCGGAGAGGTCGATCTCGCCGAGCAGCAGCACGAAGACCAGGCCCATCGCGATGAGCGTGACCGCCGCGCCCTGGGTGAAGAGGTTCGCGAAGTTGCCTGCCGACAGGAACGACGACGGCCGCATGATCGCGAAGACGGTGCAGAGCACGATCAGGCCGAGCACGGCCGGTAGCGCGCCGACGTCGCCACCGCGTACCCGGCTCACGTAGTTGCGGACGTGGCTCCCGACGGTCGGCGGCGGTGTGACGGCCGCGGGGCCTTCCTTCCGCACGGCGGTGGTGGTCATCGGACGCCTCCTGAGATCGAGTCGGCCGGCTGCGGGCCGTCGCCGTTGCTGCCCGGGTCGGTGGCGAGACCGAGCCCGCCCGAGCGCCCGGCGGTGATCAGCTCAACCACCTGGGCGTGGGTGATGTCGGTGGTCTTCACCTGGGCGACCATCTGGCCGAGGTACAGCGCGGCGATCCGGTCGGAGACGGCGAAGACGTCGTTCATGTTGTGCGAGATGAGCACCACTGCCAGGCCGTTGTCGGCGAGGCGGCGGACGAGTTCGAGGACCTGGGCGGTCTGTGCCACGCCCAGGGCGGCGGTCGGCTCGTCCAGGATGACGAGCTTGCTGTTCCACAGCACCGCCTTGGCGATGGCCACGGTCTGGCGCTGACCGCCGGAGAGGCTGGAGACGTGCTGGCGAAGCGAGGTGACGGTGCGGATGGAGAGCCCGGCCAGGGTTTCGGCGGCGAGCTGTTCCATTGTCGGCTCGTCCAGGACGATGCCGCTGTGCTTCTCCCGGCCGAGGAACATGTTCTGCACGATGTCCAGGTTGTCGCAGAGCGCGAGGTCCTGGTAGACGACCTCGATGCCGAGCGTGGCGGCGTCGCGGGGACTGCCGATGTGCACCTGTTCGCCGTTGAACAGGACCTCACCGGCGTCGGTGGGGTAGATGCCGCTGATGCACTTCACCAGGGTCGATTTGCCGGCGCCGTTGTCGCCGACAAGTGCGGTCACTTCGCCCGGGTGGACGCTCAGGGCGACGTCGCGGAGCACCTGGACGGGACCGAAGCTCTTGTCGATCCCGCGGAGTTCCAGCAGGGGAGTCGCGGACACGGGGTCTCCTTCTTAAGGGAGGGTCGGGGCCCGTCCGGCGGGCGCCGCCCGGCACGGGAGGGTGCTCCCGTGCCGGGCGGCGATTGTCGTCCCGGCGGGTACTGCGGCGTCGGTCAGCTGATGCCGGCGCCGGCGCAGAACTTGGCGTACGCCGCGGTGCAGACCTGCTCCTTGGTCGCGTAACCGTCGGCGATGACGTCCTTGACGTTGTCCTTGTAGATGGCCTTGGGGGTGAGCAGCACCGAGGGGACGTCCCGGCCACCCTCCGGGTCCTTCACCGTCTGGCCGGTGTCCTTCTTCTCGCCCTTGGCCAGTGTGATGGCCAGGTCGGACGCGGCCTTGGCCTCTTCCCGGACGGCCTTGTAGACGGTCATGCACTGGTCACCGGCGAGGATGTTCTGCAGGCCCTCCACGCTGGCGTCCTGGCCGGTCACCGGCACCTTGCCGTTGATCTTGTTCTTCTTCAGGATCGAGATGGCGGCGTTGCCGAGCGTGTCGTTGGCGGCCAGCACGCCGTCGATCTTGCCCTTGGTCGCGGTGAGCTGCTGCTCGAAGATGGTCGCGGCGGTGGGGCCGTCCCAGCCCGGCACGGCGTCGTCCGGGCCCTTGGTGTACTCCTTGGAGTCGAACTTCGGCTTGAGCACCGAGTCGTAGCCGGCCTTGAACAGGGTGGCGTTGTTGTCGGTGGGGGAGCCGTTCAGGTACGCCACGACGGGGTTCTTGGCGCCCTTGTCGGTCAGGCACTTCGCCAGACCCTCGCCCTGGAGCTTCCCGACGGTCTCGTTGTCGAAGCTGACGTAGTACTGGGCGGAGCCGCCGAGGGTGAGCCGGTCGTAGTCGATGGTGGCGACGCCCTGCGACTTGGCCTTGTCGAGCACGGCCTTGCCGGTGCCGGAGTCCAGGTTGACGATCATGAGGGCGGTGACGCCGCTGGTGATCATCTGCTCGGCGATGGTCTGGAAGGTGGCCTTGTCGTTCTGGGCGTTCTGGATGTCGTACTGGACGCCGGCGGCCTTGAACGCCTCCTCCAGGAAGCGACGGTCCGCCGTCTCCCAGCGGGGGGAGGACTTGCTGTCCGGAAGGATCACGCCGATCTTGGGAGTCTTCTTGGAGTCGGCCGAGCCGGTGCCGGAGTCGTCGCTGCAGGCGGTCAAGCCGCCGGTCGCGAGCAGGCCCACGGCGGCGATGGTGAGGATCCCCTTACGCATGTGCAGGGTCCTTTCGGAGGTGGGGGAGGTGTTGTTTTGTTGTGTCCGGCAACGTATTTCGCGTCACACTGGTCCCACAAGACCGCGCAGGTGCCAAGTTTGTTGGAAGCGATAACAATTCAGCAACGCGACTGTTACTCCCCGGGTATCCCACGGGCGAGTCGCCGTAATGAAGGCGTCAGCGAGCCTGCAACGACGCCGTACGGGCGTCGGTGAGCGCCATCAGATCCGCCGCCGCCAGCTCCAGTTGCAGGCCGCGCCGACCGGCGGAGACATAGATCGTCGGAAGGTCCAGTGCGGACTCGTCCAGAACAGTGGGCAGTCGCTTGCGCTGCCCGAGCGGGCTGATCCCGCCGCGCACGTAGCCGGTGGCCCGCTCGGCTACCGCCCGGTCGGCCATCGCCGCCCGCTTGCCGCCGACAGCCGCCGCGAGCGCCTTGAGGTCCAGCTCGCCGGTGACCGGGACGACCGCCACGGTCAGCGCGCCGTCGACCTCGGTCACCAGTGACTTGAAGACCCTCTCGGGTGCCACGCCGAGCGCCTCGGCGACAAGCGCCCCGTAGTTCGGCGCGTCCGGGGAGACCCGGTACGGATGGGTGCGATGCGCGATCCCACGCTTGATCAACAGTGCCGTTGCCGGAGTGCCAGGTCCCGCCACAGCGACGACGTTAGTCGACCGGTCGGCCGACAAGCACTGTCGGTGCCCCGGCGATCCGGGTGAGCACCAGGCTCGCCGCCTGGTCGCCGGCCAGCCGCAGATCCCGCCGCAACTGCTCCGGTGTGAGCGCGGAACCCCGCTTGAGGATCTCCACCCGGCCCACCCGCCGGTCCCGCAGCAACGCCCGGAGGCGCTTGAGCGAGAACGGCAACACGTCGGTGATCTCCAGGCAGCGCGCGTACGGGGTGCCTGTCGGTCGGTCGGCGTAGAGGTAGGCGATGCTCGGATCGCCGAGGGTGGCGTCCAGTTCGGTGGCCAGTTCGGCGACGAGATGTGCGCGGACCACCGCCGGGTCCGGGTCGTACAGGTAGCGGCGCGGCGGCCCGACCGACGCCTCGGCGGCGCCCGAGCCGGTGAGCTGGAAACGGCGCGTGTCGGCGCCCACCCGCCGGTAGAGGGTGGCGCGGCGGGGCACCTCGGCCAGGTCGCCGCACCAGAGCGCGGCCTCGACCAGGTCGCCGTCCACACCTACCCACTCGGCCTCCGCGCCGGCCGGGATGAGCGCGTGGTCCAGGCCCGGCGCGACCTTCACCACCGTGTGCGGCACCCGTTCGGCCAGCCCGGTCACGAAGTCCCACGGCGGCGAGTAGGCACGCGGGTCGAAGATCCGCCGACCGGTGCCGCTCGCACGGCGGGCCGGGTCGCAGAAGACCCCGTCGACCCGGGAGACGTCGAACGCGGTGGCATCGCCGCACTCGACGGTGAACAGCTCGGCCAGCCCTGCGGCGGCGGCGTTGGCGGCGGCCATCGCGGCGGTCACCGGATCGGCCTCCACCCCGTACACCCGGATGCCGGCGCGGGCGGCGGCGAGCGCGTCGGCGCCGAGGCCGCAGCCGAGGTCGGCAAGCGTGCGGACGCCGGCCGCGCGCAGGCGCTCCGCGCGGCGTTCGGCGACGACCCGGCGGGTGGCCTGCTCCAGCCCGGCGCGGGTGAGGAACATCCCGGCGGCGGCCGGGCCGAACTTGCCTACCGCCCGGTGGCGCAGCTCGGCCTGGGTGAGCGCCGCCGCGGCCAGCGTGGGCGGCACCCCGGCCGCGCGTAACGCCGACGCCGCCGCCAGTGGATCACCGCCGGCCAGCGCGGCCGCCGCCGAGAGCGCGTCCGACCCCTCGGGGGTACGTAGCGCCGCCAGCTGATCGAGGTCCACCCGACCATTGTCCCGGCCGACGCGGAAATACCGGGTGGCGGGGCGCGACGCGCTGGCACTCTCCTTGACGGAGTGCTAGCCACGGAATAACCTGCGATTAGCACTCTCACCCTGAGGGTGCCAGCTTCCGGGTCTCGCGACCCGGGTGCGCACGCCAGGCGGACCGGCACCCGCGACGACGGCTCCGCCCGGTGGCATGAGGCAGATTGACGCTGGTCAGCCCCGCTGACCGGCAACGAAACCAGTACCCCAGGAGGGTATGCCCGTGACTACCGCGACCAAGGTTGCGATCAAGCCGCTCGAGGACCGCATCGTGGTCCAGGCGAACGAGGCTGAGACCACCACGGCGTCGGGCATCGTGATCCCCGACACCGCCAAGGAGAAGCCGCAGGAGGGCACCGTCCTCGCTGTGGGCCCGGGGCGCGTCGACGACAACGGCAACCGGGTTCCGGTTGACGTGCAGGTCGGCGACACCGTCCTCTACTCGAAGTACGGCGGCACCGAGGTCAAGTACGCCGGCGAGGAGTACCTGGTGCTCTCCGCCCGCGACGTCCTCGCGGTCATCGAGAAGTAAGCAACCGATCAGTGTCGCTGCCCCGGTCCGGCTCGCCGGGCCGGGGCAGCGGCGCTTCGAAGGGACATTCATGGCGAAGATCCTGAGCTTCTCGGACGACGCCCGGCACCTGCTTGAGCACGGTGTCAACGCCCTCGCAGACGCGGTCAAGGTCACCCTCGGCCCGCGCGGGCGCAACGTCGTCCTGGACAAGAAATTCGGTGCGCCGACGATCACCAACGATGGTGTGACCATCGCCAAGGAGATCGAGCTCACCAACCCCTACGAGAACCTCGGCGCGCAGCTGGTCAAGGAGGTGGCGACCAAGACCAACGACGTCGCCGGCGACGGGACCACCACCGCGACCGTGCTGGCGCAGGCTATGGTCCGTGAGGGCCTGCGCAACGTGACCGCCGGGACCAACCCGGCCGGCCTCAAGCGGGGCATCGACGCGGCGGCTGCCAAGGTCTCCGAGGCGCTGCTCGAGCGGGCCGTCGAGGTCGCGGACAAGAAGTCGATCGCGAACGTGGCGACGATCTCCGCGCAGGACGCCACCATCGGCGAGCTGATCGCCGAGGCGATGGAGCGGGTCGGCCGCGACGGTGTCATCACCGTCGAGGAGGGCTCGATGCTCACCACCGAGCTGGACGTGACCGAGGGTCTCCAGTTCGACAAGGGCTTCATCTCGCCGAACTTCGTCACCGACCTGGAGGGTCAGGAGTCCGTCCTGGAGGACGCGTACATCCTGGTCACCACCCAGAAGATCTCGGCGATCGAGGAGCTGCTGCCGCTGCTGGAGAAGGTCCTGCAGAACAGCAAGCCCCTGCTGATCATCGCCGAGGACGTGGACGGTCAGGCGCTCTCCACCCTGGTGGTCAACTCGCTGCGCAAGACCCTCAAGGTCTGCGCGGTCAAGGCCCCGGGCTTCGGCGACCGGCGCAAGGCCATGCTCCAGGACATCGCGATCTCCACCGGCGCCGAGCTGGTCGCCCCGGAGCTGGGCTACAAGCTCGACCAGGTCGGCCTGGAGGTGCTGGGCACCGCCCGGCGCGTCGTTGTCGACAAGGAGAACACCACGATCGTCGACGGCGGCGGCCAGAAGGCCGATGTCGACGACCGGGTCTCCCAGATCCGCAAGGAGATCGAGGCCTCCGACTCCGACTGGGACCGGGAGAAGCTGGCCGAGCGGCTGGCGAAGCTCTCCGGCGGCATCGCCGTGATCAAGGTGGGTGCGGCGACCGAGGTCGAGATGAAGGAGCGCAAGCACCGCATCGAGGACGCCATCGCGGCGACCAAGGCCGCGGTCGAGGAGGGCACCGTGCCCGGCGGCGGCGCCGCCCTGGTGCAGATCCTCCCCGTGCTCGACGACGACCTGGGCTTCACCGGTGAGGAGAAGGTCGGCGTCTCGATCGTGCGCAAGGCGCTCGTCGAGCCGCTGCGCTGGATCGCCCAGAACGCCGGCCACGACGGCTACGTCGTGACGCAGAAGGTCGCCGAGATGCAGTGGGGCCACGGCCTCGACGCTGCCACCGGCGAGTACGGCGACCTGGTCAAGGGCGGCATCATCGACCCGGTGAAGGTGACCCGAAACGCGGTAACCAACGCCGCCTCGATCGCCGGCCTGCTGCTCACCACGGAGAGCCTCGTGGTGGAGAAGCCGGAGCAGGCCGAGCCGGCCGCCGCCGGCGGCGGCCACGGTCACGGCCACCAGCACGGCCCGGGCTTCTGACCCGACAGCGACACCGTTCCGGGGCACGCCGTCGTACGACGGTGTGCCCCGGTTCGTCTCCGCGATCATTACCAAGCGCTGACATGGTTGGCGACCCGGCGAGACGATCGCGCACACTGGGCCGATGAGCACCACGTCGCGGCGGTACGCCGCGCTGGCCGGAGTCACCGCCGCCGCCGTCGCGATCGGAACCGCTGAGCCTGTCGCGGTGCTGACCGGCCCTCGGTCGGCGCCGCTGGTAGCGGTCGGCGGGGTGGTCGTCGACGCCGTCCCCGAGCCGCTCAAGCAGTTCGCCATCGACGTCTTCGGTACCGCCGACAAGATTGCCCTGCTGACCGGTACGGCAGTGCTGCTGGGCGGGTTCGCCGCGCTGCTCGGAGTGCTGGCGATCCGCCGGTTGGCCCTCGGCCTGGCCGGCATCGCGGCGCTCGGCGCCGTCGGTGTGGCCGCCGCGTTGACCCGCTCCGGCGCGGACGTCTTCGACGCGCTGCCGTCGCTTGTCGGCGGCGGGCTCGGCGCCCTGGTGCTCTGGTTGTTCATCGACGGCCCGTTCGAGCTGGACCCCCCGTGGCCCTGGACCCCACCCACCGCCGCGGACTCGGCAGGCTCCCCACCGGTGTCGCCTGCCGGGCCTGTTGACCGACCGGTGACGCCTGCCGGGCCGCCGGTGCCGGTGACTCCCGCCGCGCCTGTCGCGACTGTCGATCCGGAGTCGCGCCGGCGGTTCCTGACCGGTACCGGCGTGCTGCTCGGCACGGCCGCCGTGGCCGGTCTCGGCGGCCGCTGGCTGGCCGGGCGGCGCGGTGTGTCCGCCGCCCGGGACGCGATCCGGCTGCCCGCACCGGTCGCCCCCGCACCGGCCGTGCCGGCGGGCGCGGACCTGTCGCTTGCCCAGCTCGCCCCGTACGTCAGCCCGAACCTCGGGTTCTACCGGATCGACACCGCCCTGGTGGTGCCGCAGGTGAACCCGGACAGCTGGCGACTGCGCATCCACGGCCGGGTGGGCACCGAGCGCACCTACACCTACGCCGATCTGCTGGCCCGGCCGTTGGTCGAGCGGTACGTCACGCTGGCCTGCGTCTCGAACGAGGTCGGTGGGGACCTGATCGGCAACGCCCGCTGGCTGGGCGTGCCCCTGCGGGAGCTGTTGGACGAGGTCCAGCCGGAGGCGGACGCCGACCAGGTCGTCGGCCGGTCGGTCGACGGGTGGACCTGTGGCACCCCCACCGCCGCGCTGCGCGACGGACGGGACGCGCTGCTGGCGATCGGCATGAACGGTGAGCCGCTGCCGGTCGAGCACGGGTTCCCGGTCCGGATGGTGGTGCCCGGCCTCTACGGCTACGTGTCGGCCTGCAAGTGGGTTACCGAGCTGGAGCTGACCCGGTTCGCCGACTTCGACGCGTACTGGGTGCCGCGTGGGTGGTCCGCCCAGGGCCCGATCAAGACCCAGTCGCGCATCGACACGCCGCGACGGCGCAACCGGTTGACAGCTGGTTCGGTGACGGTGGCCGGTGTGGCCTGGGCGCAGCACCGGGGCATCAGCCGGGTCGAGGTACGCGTCGACGGCGGCCCCTGGCAGGAGGCGGAGCTGGCCCCGACGGTGTCCGTCGACACCTGGGTGCAGTGGTCGTGGCGCTGGGACGCCACGCCTGGTGAGCACCAGCTCCAGGTCCGGGCGACCGACGCGACAGGTGCGACCCAGACCGAGCGCACGCAGAGCGTCGCCCCGGACGGCGCCACAGGCTGGCACACGGTCGCGGTCAACGTCCGCTGACCCACCCCACCCGTCCCCCACCCCCACCCGTCCTCTGGGTGATCATGGAGTTATTGCCTCCGCCGACGGCGTGTCGGGGCAATAACTTCATGATCGACGGGGCTCTGGGTGGGTGGGGTGGGGTCCGTGGGGACGCGGGAACCGCGCTCCCGGTGAGCGGGAGCGCGGTTCGCGGTTCGTCCGGGTTCGGTGTGGGGTCAGGCGACGTTGCGCTGAGCCGGGACCGTCGACTTGTGCGGGCGGCCCAGTCGCGCCTCCAGCCGGGCCACGTCGACCCGGATCTGCCGGCGGTCGGCCAGGTCCTCCCAACCGACGGCGAGCAGGCGCAGCCGCTCGGACTCGCTGAAGCCACCCCACACGCCGTACGGCTCGCGGACCGCCAGGGCGTGCGCGGCGCACTCGGCACGGACCGGGCAGGCGCGGCAGACCGACTTGGCGGCGGACTCCCGCCGCAGCCGGGAGGAGCCCCGCTCCCCGTCCGGGTGGAAGAACTGGGCGCTGTCCCGGCCTCGACAGGCACCGAGCCGCTGCCAGTCCCAGAGATCGACGATGGGTCCGGGCAGTCTACGTACGTTCGACATCAGCACCCCTCCTCCCGCGCGGCACCGCGAGAATCCTTGTGGCCGGCTTCCGGGCGGCGGGCCGCGCAGGCGCACCGTTCCCGGCCTGGACCTCCCGGTACCCGGGCCGTCGCCCGCTCACACGTCTGTGATCCAAAACGCCCGACAAGATGCGGCTTTTGCCCCATCTGTCGGAAAAGTTCAGATGATTGCCGGGAACCCCCTCCCCAGCCGACGCCGTCATGGTCTGCTCGTGTGCGGAGAGGAGACCACCACAGTGCGTACCGTTCTTGTGTGCGTTCGGACACCGCTCGCGGCTCAGCACCTCGCTTCTGCTGCCGCCCGGCTGGGGTTGTCCGCGATTGTCCGTACCGCCGTCTCCGATCCCGAGGTGATGCTGCGACTCGCCGAACGGCCGGCCGACGTGATCCTGGCCGACACGGCCCTCACCCGGCCGGACAGCGCGGGTTTCGTCCGCCGGGTGCTGGCCCGCGCGCCGCAGGCCGCGGTCCTGCTGCTCGGCGCCGAGGAGTCCGAGGCCGCCGCCGCCACCATCAGCGCCGGCGCCCGGGGTCTGATCCAGAATGCCGACCACGACCTGACCAGCGCGGTGGCCAAGGCCCTGCTGTTGCTCACCGCACCTGGCCGGGCCTCCCGGCAGCGGGTCACCGACCCGGCCCGGGACACGGCGGCGGTCGGTGGCTCGGGCCGCTCCGCGCCATCGGTACGCGGCTCGGCCGAACCCGGCTGGACGGCCGCGAACGGCGACGGGTCGTCGGGCGTGGCATCGGTGCCTGTGCAGCGCGGTGACGACGAGGTCGAGTCCGGAACCGAAGGGTCGGGTACCAGTCAGACCGACCCGACCCGGCCCACCCCGAACGCCCGCCCCAACCGGGCCTCGATCGGGCTCACCGAACGGGAACTCCAGGTGCTGCTGGGCATGGCAGAGGGCAAGAGCAACGCGGAGATCGGCCGGGAACTGTTCGTGTCCGAGGACACCGTCAAGACACACGCGCGCCGGCTGTTCCGCAAGCTCGGCGCCCGGGACCGCGCCCACGCGGTGGCCGCCGGCTTCCGCGCCGGCCTGGTCTCCTGACCACCCCCGCGACCAAGCCCCGGGCGGCGTCAGCCAGCGATCATTCGGCGCTGGTGGCGGCGCCCGGGTCGTCCTCGGTGCCCTCGGTCAGGGTGTCGTGCACCCCGTCGGCGTACCCGCGGGCGTAGTCCCAGGTCACGTAGTGGTCCGGATCCGGGTCGTACGCCGGCTCGTGCACCCGGGGCCGCCCCGAGTTGAGCAGGTGCCGCAGGTTGCCGCGCAGCAGGTCCCAGTCGAAGTAGTGCGGTTCCCGGCAGTCCTCGCATTCGATGACCAGGCCGCGCACCCCGATGGGCGCCAGCAGGGCCTGGTAGATCTCCAGGTCGGCGAGGTCCTCAAGCACATCCTGCCGCTCGACGTCGGTCAGCGGATCCGGCGTCGCGTCGTCGCCCGGGTCGTCCAGGCCCGCGGTCGGGTCGGCCGGGTCACCGTTGAACGGGTCGATGGGCTCGTCGTGCACCCCCTCACCGTAGACCCAACCCCCGCGCGCCGCGTCCCCGCGCCGCTCCTGGTGGCCTCGCGGACCCGCGCCGGCACCGACCGGGGCGGCGCAGCTCAGTGGGTACGATGAACGCACATGCCGTCAGCCCGGCGTGCGCCGGTGCCCGCGCGCCACCTCGCTGAAGCCCGTCCGAGCAGCTCATGGGAGCAATCGTGGAGAATTCGCCCAGCGCCGACCAGCTGACCGGGGCCGACCCCGGCGAGATCGGCGGCCACCTGCCGGAGCTGCCGGCCGGCTCGGCGCGGGTCATCCCGCTCGGGCTCACCTTCGACGACGTTTTGCTCCAGCCCGCCGAGTCGGACATCGCGCCGAACGACATCGACACCGGCACCCGACTGACGCGCGAGATCGACATCGCACTCCCGCTCGTCTCCAGCGCGATGGACACCGTGACCGAGGCCCGGATGGCGATCGCCATGGCCCGGCAGGGTGGCATCGGCGTGCTGCACCGCAACCTCTCGATCGAGGACCAGGCCCAGCAGGTCGACCTGGTCAAGCGCTCCGAGTCCGGCATGATCACCAACCCGGTGACGTGCTCACCTGAGGACACCGTGCGGGACGTGGACGTCATCTGCGGCCGGTTCCGCATCTCCGGGCTGCCCGTGACCGACGCCGCCGGCAAGCTGGTCGGCATCATCACCAACCGCGACATGCGCTTCGTCACCGACCTGAACACCCCGGTCCACGAGGTCATGACCCGGACTCCGCTGATCACCGCGCCGGTCGGGGTGAGCAAGCCCGACGCGCTGGAGCTGCTGCGCCGGCACAAGGTCGAGAAGCTCCCGCTCGTGGACGCCGACGGTCGGCTCCGGGGCCTGATCACCGTCAAGGACTTCACCAAGAGCGAGCAGTTCCCGCTCGCCAGCAAGGACGACTCGGGTCGGCTGCGGGTCGCCGCCGCGATCGGCTTCGGCGACGAGGCGTACAAGCGGGGCCGGACCCTGATCGACGCCGGGGTCGACGTGATCGTCTGCGACGTCGCACATGGCCACAGCCGGGCCATCATGGAGATGATCTCCCGACTCAAGCGGGAGACCCAGGTCCAGGTCATCGGCGGCAACTCGGCCACGTACGCAGGCGCGAGGGCGCTCGCCGAGGCCGGCGCGGACGCGGTCAAGGTGGGGGTCGGCCCCGGGTCGATCTGCACCACCCGGGTCGTGGCCGGGGTCGGGGTGCCGCAGATCACCGCGATCATGGAGGCGGCCCGGGCCTGCCGGCCGCTCGGTGTGCCGGTGATCGGCGACGGCGGCATGCAGTACTCCGGGGACATCGCCAAGGCCATGGTGGCCGGCGCCGACTCGGTGATGCTCGGCAGCCTGCTGGCCGGTTGCGAGGAGAGCCCCGGGGATCTGATCTTCATCAACGGCAAGCAGTACAAGTCGTACCGGGGCATGGGCTCGCTCGGCGCGATGCAGACCCGCGGCGCGCAGAAGTCGTACTCCAAGGACCGTTACTTCCAGGGCGACGTCAGCTCGGATGACAAGCTGATCCCGGAGGGCATCGAAGGTCAGGTTCCCTACCGCGGCTCGCTCGCGCAGGTGGTCCACCAGCTCGCCGGCGGTCTCCGTCAGGGCATGTTCTACAGCGGCGCGGCCACCATCGCCCAGCTGCACGAGCGCGGTCAGCTCATCCGGATCACGGCAGCCGGGCTCAAGGAGAGCCACCCGCACGACGTGCAGATGACCGTCGAGGCGCCCAACTACCACACCCGCTGACCATCCCCCAACAACCTGGAGTCCCCCATGCGTGACGTGGTCGAGATCGGGCTGGGTAAGACCGCGCAGCGCGGTTACCACCTGGACGACATCGCCATCGTGCCGAGCCGCCGGACCCGGGACGTCGATGACGTCTCGACCGGATGGCAGCTCGACGCGTACCCGTTCGGCATCCCCTGTGTCGGGCACCCCTCGGACGCCACGATGAGCCCGTCCTCGGCGGTCCGGCTCGGTCAGCTCGGCGGTCTCGGCGTGCTCAACGTCGAAGGGCTCTGGACCCGCTACGAGAACCCGACGAAGGTGCTGGAGGAGCTGGCCGGCCTCGACGAGGAGGCCCGCGCCACCAAGCGGCTCCAGGAGGTGTACGCGGAGCCGATCCGGCCGGACCTGATCGCCGAGCGGGTGCGGGAGCTGCGCGCCGGTGGCGGCACGGTGGCGGTGCGGGTCTCCCCGCAGCACACCCTGGCGCTGGCCCCGGTCATCCTGGACGCCGGGGTGGACATCCTGGTCATCCAGGGCACCATCGTGTCGGCCGAGCACGTGTCGACGACCGACGAGCCCCTGAACCTCAAGGAGTTCATCGCCGACCTCGACCTGCCGGTGATCGTCGGCGGCTGCACCGACTACAAGACGGCGCTGCACCTGATGCGTACCGGCGCGGCCGGCGTGATCGTCGGGATCGGCGGCGACGAGTGGTCGACGACCGAGTCGGTGCTGGGCATCCGGGTCCCGATGGCCACCGCGATCGCCGACGCCGCGGCGGCCCGCCGGGACTACCTCGACGAGACCGGCGGCCGGTACGTGCACCTGATCGCCGACGGCGACATCCAGACCTCCGGCGACATCGCCAAGGCCCTCGGCTGCGGCGCGGACGCGGTGATGCTCGGCGAGCCGTTGTCGCTCTGCGACGAGGCGCCCGCGGGCGGTGCCTGGTGGCACTCGGCGGCCAGCCACCCGTCGCTGCCCCGGGGCGCGTTCGAGGTCGCCGGTGAGCCGCTCGGGTCGATGGAGCAGCTGCTCTTCGGCCCTGCGGACGAGGCCGACGGTCAGCTCAACCTGTTCGGCGGGCTGCGCCGGGCGATGGCCAAGTGCGGTTACCGCGACCTCAAGGAGTTCCAGAAGGTCGGCCTGGTCCTCGACCGCTGAGAAGTCCTCATTGACGCTGAAAGGCCGGCCCCGCGATCCCGCTGGGCCGGCCTTTCGTCGTCCGCCGCGAGCGGGGGTCGCCCCCGATACGGGCATCGGACGGCGTCTCGCTGGCTACGCTCGTCCTGACCCGGGGATGGCGCAGAAGGAGTCGTGCATGGTCCTGAGCGGACGCGCACCGTCCCGCCGCCGGCTGGCCGCCGCCCTGGTGCTGAGCTGCGCCGTCACCCTGACCGCGGCGGGCTGCACGGGCGACGACGACGGCGGGTTCCGACCCGGCGCCGCGGACGCCGGTGACCCGTACGTGCCGGGCCACGGCAACGGCGGCTACGACGTCACGCACTACGCGCTGGACGTCCGCTACGACCCGGTGACCGACCGGCTCACGGGTCGGGCGACCATCACGGCGACGGCCACCCAGGATCTGTCCCGGTTCAACCTGGACCTGGTCGGCCTGGACGTCGGTGCGGTCACCGTCGCGGGCGAGCGCGCCAGGCATCGCCGCGACGAGGGCGAGCTGGTGGTGACCCCGCGCGACGGGCTTCCGCGCGGCCGGTCCTTCACGGTGGCGATCGAGTACGCGGGCGTGCCCACCGCCGTCACCGACGGTGAGCTGGGCGGCGGAGGCTTCCTGCACACCGACGACGGGGCGATCGCTCTCGGTCAGCCCGACTCGGCGGCCACCTGGTTCCCGGTCAACGACCACCCGTCGGACAAGGCCAGCTACGACGTCGCGGTGGCCGTCCCCGACGGACTGTCCGCGCTGAGCAACGGGGTGCCCGGCCCGAAGAGCAGCGCCGACGGGTGGACCACCTGGCGCTGGTCGGAGCACACCCCGATGGCCAGCTACCTGAGCACCCTCGTGATCGGCAACTATCGGGTGGTCACCGGCGAGCACGCCGGACGACCCCTGGTCACCGCCGTCGCGGCGGGCCTGCCGGCGAACGGTGGGGCGGCCGGCTCACTGGCCCGCACCGGCGAGATCGTCGACTTCCTGGCCAGCCGCTTCGGCCCGTACCCGTTCGACTCGTACGGCGGGATCGCGGTCGCCGACGACCGGATCGGGTACGCGTTGGAGACGCAGTCCCGCCCGGTCTACGGACCCGCCTTCTTCACCGACGACCACCCCAACCCGGGCGTGGTGGCACACGAGCTGGCCCACCAGTGGTTCGGCGACAGCGTGTCGCTGCACCGGTGGAGCGACATCTGGCTCAACGAGGGCTTCGCCAGCTACGCCGAGTGGCTGTGGGAGGAGCACGACGGCGGCCGGACCGCGCAGCGCAACTTCGAGCTGCAGTACGCGTCGACCGACTGGTCACAGCCGTCGGTCGAGCCGGGACGGGAGCGGATGTTCGGCACTGCCGTCTACAAGCGTGGCGCGCTCGCCGTGCACGCCCTGCGCCGGGCGGTCGGCGACGACACCTTCTTCCGCATCCTGCGCACCTGGACCTCCGAGCGGGCGAACGGCACCGCGACCACTTCGGACCTCGTGGCGCTGGCCGAGCGGGTGGCGAACCGACAGTTGCGGCCGCTCTTCGACGCCTGGCTGGTGGGCGGCGCGGCGCCCACCCCGCCGTGACGACGCCGTGATCATCTGTCGATAGGCTGCCGCCTGCGATCGGCCAGGAGCGCCGGTCACGCGGGGCGGCCGAGGCCACCCGCACCGGGTGTACGGGGAGGGTTCGTGATGCGGGGAACGCGACACAGGCTGCGGATGGGCGCCGGTCTGTTGGTGACCGGGGCGCTCGTGCTGTCCGGATGTGACTCGTCCACACCGGAGGCGGCGTCGCCGTCGCCGAGCGCGTCCCCGACGCCCTCGCGGAACTTCACGGCCGGGGCGGCCGGGGTCGGCGACGCGTACTTCCCGACGTACGGCAACGGCGGGTACGACGTCGGGAAGTACACGGTCAAGGTGCGCTACGACCCGGCGAAGGACACCCTCACCGGTACGGCCACCGTGCAGGCCACGGCGACGGCCGACCTGTCGACGTTCAACCTCGACCTGGCCGGTCTGACAGTCAAGTCGGTAACCGTCGACGGCACGTCGGCCACCCACAGTCGTGACAAGAACGAGCTGGTGATCAAGCCGGCCGCCGGCCTGATCACGGGCAACGGGTTCGTTGCGGAGATCGTGTACGAGGGGGTGCCGAAGCCGCTGAAGAACGAGGTGCTCGGCGAGGGCGGGTTCCTGCACACCAGCGACGGTGCGATCGCGCTGGGCCAGCCGGAGTCGGCGAGCACCTGGTTCCCGGTCAACGACCACCCGTCCGACAAGGCCGCGTACGACTTCGAGATCACCGTCCCGCAGGGCCTGACCGCCGTCAGCAACGGCGTGCCGGGCGGCAACACCACCACTGACGGCTGGACCACCTGGAAGTGGTCGGAGAAGTCCCCCATGGCCAGCTATCTGAGCACTGTGGTGATCGGCAAGTTCCGGATCACCACCGGCACGCACAAGGGGAAGCCGGTCTACAGCGCGGTCACCACCAAGGTGGCCAAGGGCGCCTCGGACGCGTCGATCGCGCAGACCGTCAAGGTGACCGACTACCTGGAGAGTGTCTTCGGGCCGTACCCGTTCGACGCGTACGGCGGTGTGGTCGTCTCGGACAGCCGGATCGCGTACGCGCTGGAGACGCAGAGCCGCCCGGTCTACTCGGCAGGCTTCTTCCGCCGTGGCGAGAACACCGAGGTGGTCGCCCACGAGCTGGCCCACCAGTGGTTCGGCGACAGCGTGGCGCTGGCCAAGTGGGAGGACATCTGGCTCAACGAGGGCTTCGCGACGTACGCGGAGTGGCTGTGGGCCGAGCACACCAAGCAGTACACCGCCAAGCAGGCGTTCGACATCCGCTACCAGCGGGTGCCGGCCACGGTGTGGAAGACCCCGCCGGGAAAGCCGGGGATGAAGGACCTGTTCAGCGAGTCGGTCTACCAGCGTGGCGGGATGACCCTGCACGCGCTGCGGGTGGCGGTCGGCGACAAGGCGTTCTTCCAGATCGTCAAGACCTGGGCGGCGGAGAAGCGCAACGGGACCGCCACCACCGCCGAGTTCGTGGCCCTCGCCGAGCGGATCTCCGGCAAGCAGCTCGACGCTCTCTTCGAGGCGTGGCTCAACGGCACCAAGAAGCCCGCCCAACCCAAGAAGCTCTAGGACCTCGGGCCAGGGTCCTCGGTCGAGCCGAGGACCCTGGCGCGCTGGGTCAGGTCTTGACGACCAGCTTGGGGTGCGCCGCGAGGTACGCGTCGGCGCGGCCGGCCCGGAGTTCGCCGAGGAACTTCCGGCCCTCGCTGGTGAGCTGTTCACCCTGGTACGCGCTGCCCTTGCCGACACCCGAGCCGGGCAGGCCGACGAGCACGAACTTGTTCTCCGGCACTGCGCCGAGCGCGTACGCCAGGTCGACGATCCGGTTGCCGCCCACGTAGACCAGCGTGTCGCCAAGCGCGGCGACCACCTGGTCGACGCGCTCCGGCTGCCGGGCCAGGCCCTCATCGAGGATCTTGCGGGTCAGGGCCCGCACCAACTGCTGCTGGTGGCGTTGCCGGGCGTAGTCGCCGCCGGTGATGTAGCGCTGCCGCGCGTAGTCCAGCGCCTGCCACCCGTTGAGGTGCTGGTTGCCCTTCTCGTAGACCTGCTGCGGCCCGGTGTATCCGCCGGGGGCGCTGTCCCGGTACTTGCCGTCCGGCTTGCGGTGCAGGGAGGCGACCCGCTGGTCGACGTAGATGTCCACCCCGCCGAGGGCGTTCACCAGCTTGTCGAACCCGGTGAAGGTGAGCACCGCGCCGGCGTCGATCCGCAGCCCGGTGTAGCCGCTCACCGTGCTCCGCAGCAGCTCGTACCCCTGGGCGGTGCTGGGCTGTTTGGGCTTGCCGGGCACCCGGCTGCCGAAGCTCATCGAGTGGGTGAGCTTGGTCCGGCCGCCCTTGTAGCCGGACTTGGGAAACGCCGGGATGTCCACGAGCAGGTCGCGGGGGAGCGAGAAGAGGTACGCCCGGCCCAGCCCCTTCGGCACGTGCAGCACCAGCACGGCGTCGGAGTGCGGCTCCCAGCCGGGCACGCTGACCCGGGTGTCCACACCGACCAGTAGCAGATTGAGCGGGCCGGTGATGGTGGCGCCCGGCGGGGGACCGGTCGGGCTGGGGGTGGGCGTGCCGATCGGCGACGGGCTCGGCGAGCCGGCCACCGGAGTGCCGGCGGGCGAGTCGTCCCCGGTCAGCCGGGTGATCACCACCGCGCCGCCCGCGATCAGCGCGACGACGGCGAGGGCCGCCAGCCCGAGCACCAGCCATCGCCGACGCGGTTCCATCGACCCCAGGATCATCGTGGTTTCCTTCCCACCCGTATTCGGAACAACGCTCCGACGGGTGCTCCGGGTTGCGGCCAGGAGGCGCCGGGTCGGACGGCCGGTGCATGATCGCGCGAAAACTGCCGCTGGCGCGAGCGCTACTCGCGAGTAATGATGCGTCCATGCGGTACGACGTGCTCGTCATCGGGTCCGGCTTCGGTGGCAGCGTCACCGCGCTCCGCCTGGCCGAGAAGGGCTACTCGGTAGGCGTCCTGGAGGCCGGCCGCCGCTTCGCCGACGACGAGTTCCCGCAGACGTCCTGGCGGGCCCGCCGGTTCCTGTGGGCGCCGAAGCTGGGCTGCTACGGCATCCAGCGGCTCACCCTGCTCCGTCCGGCCACCCGGCGATCCGGCGGCGGCGTGCTCGTGCTCTCCGGCGCCGGGGTGGGCGGCGGGTCGCTGGTGTACGCGAACACCCTCTACGAGCCGCTGCCGGCGTTCTACGCCGACCCGCAGTGGCGTGACATCACCGACTGGCACGACGAGCTGGCCCGCCACTTCGACCAGGCGAAGCGGATGCTCGGCGTCACCACGTACCCGATGGACACCGGGGCGGACCGCGCCATGCGGGCGGTGGCCGACCGGATGGGGGTCGGCCACACCTTCCACGCCACAGCCGTCGGCGTGCACATCGGCCGCCCCGGTCAGCGCGTCGCCGACCCGTACTTCGGCGGCGTCGGCCCGGAACGCACCGGCTGCCTGCACTGCGGCTCGTGCATGACCGGCTGCCGGCACGGGGCCAAGAACACGCTCGTCAAGAACTACCTGTGGCTCGCCGAGCGGCTGGGCGTCACCGTGCACCCGCTGACCACGGTGACGGCCGTCCGCCCGGCCGCCGACGGCGGGTACGAGGTGCACACCGAGCGCACCGGCGCCTGGTTGCGCCGACGGCGGCAGGTGATCCACGCCGACCAGGTGGTCTTCGCCGCCGGGGCGCTCGGCACCCAACGCCTCCTGCACGCCATGAGGGCCGGCGGCGCGCTGCCGAAGCTCTCGTCCCGCCTCGGCCAGCTGACCCGGACCAACTCGGAGGCGATCCTGGGCGCCTCGGTGGACCACCGACGGGCCCGCTCCGAGCGGCTGGACTTCACCGAGGGGGTGGCGATCACCAGCTCGTTCCACCCCGACCCGCAGACCCACATCGAGCCGGTCCGCTACGGGCGCGGCTCCAACGCCATGGGGCTGCTCCAGTCGCTGCTCGTCGACGGCGGCCCGCACCGCGTCCGGCGCTGGCTGGGCAGCATCGTGCGTCAGCCGGGGCTGGCCGCCCGCATGCTGTCGGTGCGCGGCTGGTCGGAGCGGACGGTGATCGCCCTGGTGATGCAGTCGGCGGACAACTCGCTGACCACCCGCTGGCGGCGCGGCATCTTCGGCCGTCGACTGGTCACCGGGCCGGGCCACGGCACCCCGAGCCCGACCTGGATCCCGGCCGGTAACACCGCCACCCGGCTGCTCGCCGAGGAGATCGGGGGCACCCCTGGTGGCTCGCTCACCGAACCGTTCGACATCCCGATCACCGCACACATCCTGGGCGGCGCGGTGATCGGCGCCACCGACGCCGACGGGGTGATCGACCCTTGGCACCGGGTGTACGGCCACCCGGGGCTGCACGTGGTGGACGGCGCGGCCGTGTCGGCAAACCTCGGCGTCAACCCGTCGCTGACGATCACCGCGCAGGCGGAACGGGCGATGTCCTTCTGGCCCAACAGGGGCGAGGAGGACTCGCGTCCGCCCCTGGGTGAGCCGTACCGCCGCCTGTCACCCGTACCCCCGCGGCAGCCGGCGGTGCCGGCGGACGCCCCGGGCGCGCTGCGGCAGTGACCCCCGCGGGCCCGGCGGGCGAGCCGGTGCCCGACGCGGCCGTGACACTCGGTAGGCTTTGCGCACATGAGCCTGCCTCGCCCCGTCCTCGTGGTGGACTTCGGAGCCCAGTACGCCCAGCTCATCGCGCGCCGGGTCCGCGAGGCGAAGGTCTACTCCGAGATCGTGCCGCACTCGATGCCGGTCGCCGAGATGCTGGCGAAGAACCCGGCCGCGATCATCCTCTCCGGCGGTCCGGCAAGCGTGTACGCGCCGGACGCCCCGCAGATCGACGCCGGCTTGTTCACCGCCGACGTGCCGGTCTTCGGCATCTGTTACGGCTTCCAGGCGATGGCCCAGGCGCTCGGCGGCACCGTCGCGCACACGGGCAACCGTGAGTACGGCGGCACGCCGCTGCGCCCCCGCCTCCTCGACCCCGGCGTGCTGCTGCGCGACCTGCCGGCGGACCTGCCGGTCTGGATGAGCCACGGCGACTGCGTCACCGAGGCCCCCGGGGGCTTCACGGTGACCGCCGAGTCGGCGGGCGCGCCGGTGGCGGCCTTCGAGGACGTGGCCGGACGGCGGGCGGGCGTGCAGTTCCACCCGGAGGTCGGGCACACCGCGCACGGTCAGGAGATGCTTACCCGCTTCCTGTACGACATCGCCGGCATCGAGCCGACCTGGACGCCCGAGAACATCATCGACGAGCAGATCGCCCGGATCCGCGCCCAGGTCGGCGACAAGGAGGTCATCTGCGGCCTCTCCGGCGGGGTGGACTCCGCGGTCGCCGCCGCACTTGTGCACAAGGCGGTCGGTGACCAGCTCACCTGCGTGTTCGTCGACCACGGTCTGCTGCGCGCGGGCGAGGCCGAGCAGGTCGAGAAGGACTACGTGGCGGCCACCGGCATCAAGCTGAAGGTGGTCGACGCCGCCGACCGGTTCCTCGGCGCGCTGGCCGGGGTGATCGACCCGGAGCAGAAGCGCAAGATCATTGGTCGGGAGTTCATTCGGGTCTTCGAGGCCGCGGCCCGCGAGATCGCCTCGCACGGCGACGTGGAGTTCCTGGTCCAGGGCACCCTCTATCCGGACGTGGTCGAGTCCGGCGGCGGCACCGGCACCGCCAACATCAAGAGCCACCACAACGTCGGCGGCCTGCCGGAGGACCTGAAGTTCGCGCTTGTCGAGCCGCTGCGCACCCTGTTCAAGGACGAGGTCCGGGCGCTCGGCCTCCAGCTGGGCCTGCCCGAGGCGATGGTCTGGCGGCACCCGTTCCCGGGTCCCGGCCTGGCCATCCGGATCATCGGCGCCGTCGACCGCGAGCGGCTGGACCTGCTGCGCCAGGCGGACCTGATCGCCCGGGAGGAGCTGACCGCCGCCGGGCTCGATCGCGGTGTCTGGCAGTTCCCGGTGGTGCTGCTCGCCGACGTGCGCAGCGTCGGCGTGCAGGGTGACGGGCGCAGCTACGGGCATCCCGTGGTGCTGCGCCCGGTCTCCAGCGAGGACGCGATGACCGCCGACTGGTCCCGGCTGCCCTACGAGGTGGTGGCCCGGATCTCCACCCGGATCACCAACGAGGTCGCCGAGGTCAACCGGGTGGTGCTGGACGTGACCAGCAAGCCGCCGGGCACCATCGAGTGGGAGTGACCGCGGCTCACGCGGCCGGCGGCGCCTGCGGCGGGGTCGTCGGCGGGTAGGGCTGCGTCGGCGCGTACCCCGGCTGGGGGCCACCGGGCGCGGACCCGGCGGGAGGCTGCGGCGCGACGCCCGCCGGGTGCGGCCAGGCGGGTGCGCCGGCGGGCTCCTCGGGCATCAGGAACCACATGATGGGGTACGCGAGCAGCGCGAGCCCGCCGGTGAGTAGGCCGGTGACCGCGAAGGCCACACGGACCAGCGTGGGGTCGACGTCGAAGTAGCGGCCGAGGCCGCTGGCGACCCCCGCCACCATGCGGTCGGTGGTGGGTCGCCGGAGCTGCTTGTACGGGGCGTGGGGAGCGGCGGTGGATGTCATGTCTCCACGGTCCGCGCCGGCGCCGAGCCCGCCCTCGGTGACCGCCCGGATCCCTACCCTGATCGATCCCTGAGCGGGTAGCAAAGAGTCAGGAATCCGACTCTTTTCCGTCCCGGTAACCCGGCCCGGGGAGAATTTGGTTCCGTGACCACCTTGCTGGAGCCGCTTCGCAGGATCGCGGCATACGCAGTTTGTGCTGATTCAGACGGCCGAGTGTTGCTGGTCCGCGCATCGGAGCGCTCCGGCACCCCCGGCACCTGGTCGCTGCCCGGCGGCGCTGTCGACCACGGCGAGGACCCGCACCACACGGTCGTCCGCGAGACCGCCGCCGAGACCGGCCTCTCGGTCGCCGTCTCGGGCCTGGCCGACGTGCTCGCCGACATGCGGGCGCTGCCCGAGCGGGGCATCACCATCCACACCGACCGGCTGATCTACCGGGTCGCGGTGCGCGGCGGCACCCTCGCCGACCGGGTCGGTGAACGCCCCACCGACCTCGCCCGGTGGTACACGCTCGACGAGGCACGCGAGTTGCCGCTGCGCTCGTTCACGGCGCGTGCCCTCGGCCTGCCCGCCTCCTCGGCCGACGTGGTGCCCGACGAGGTGCCCGAGTTCCCGTCCTTCTACGCGGTGCCCGGCCCGGACGGGCTGCACCGGGCGCAACGCTTCGCCGCGTACGCGGTGTGCACCGATCCGGCCGGTCGGGTGCTGCTCACCCGCATCTCCGACGGCTACCCGGGCGCCGGCTGTTGGCACCTGCCCGGGGGTGGCACCGACTACGGCGAGCAGCCTGGCGCGGCGCTCATCCGGGAGCTTGTCGAGGAGACCGGCCAGTCCGGCCGCCTGGTCGAGCTGCTGGGTGTGGCGAGTCATCGCGACGCCGCCTCGCTCGGCCCGGAGGGCTACCCGATCGACTGGCACGGCGTACGTGCCTTCTACCGGGTCGTCGTCGACGAGCCGAACGCGCCGACGATCACCGACGTGGGCGGCTCCACCTGCGAGGCCCGCTGGTTCGCCCGCGAGGAGCTGGGCGCCCTCCCCGCCAACCGCCTGACCGAGGTAACAGCAGAAGCAGTCCAAGCAGCCCACCTAACCTGACCCACCCCCCGGCCCCCCGCCCCCCCGGCCCCCCCTTCCTCGCGGTGATCATGAAGTTATTGTCAGGACACGCCGAGATGGATGGCGATAACTTCATGATCACCGGTCTTGGGGCGGGTGCGGGGGAGCGGGGGCTGGGTGTGGAGCTGGTGCGGCAGGTTGCTGTTTATGGTCAGCTGTGGGTTTCCGGGCGGGTTCTGGTTGTTCGGGGGCCTCTGGCGGCCGTTTGGTCGTTGCCGGGGGGATCGGTCGTGCACGCCGAGCATCCTGAGCACGCGGTCGCGCGCGCGGTGAGCCAGCAGACCGGGCTGACCGTGTCGGTGGGTCGGTTGCGGGCCGTTGTCGCGGACGTCAGCACCCTGGCGCAGGACGACGTCTCGCTGCACACCGACCGGTTACTGTTCGAGATGACCGTGGACGGCAATGTGTCGGGCGACACGGGCGACGGCACGCTCGAGGCGCGGTGGGTCAGCCTCGACGAGGCGGCCGGGGTGCCGTTGACGCCGTTCAGCGCCGAACTGCTCGGGCTGCCGGTCACCCCGCTCCCGGCCGGCGCGCAGCCGTCCGCCGAGCCACTTCCGCAGTCGCATCCGGATCGCCGGTTGCGCTTCGGGGCGTACGGGCTGGTCACCGACCCGGCCGGGCGGGTTCTGCTCACCCAGATCGCGGACGGCTATCCCGGGGCCGGCAAGTGGCACCTGCCCGGCGGCGGCACCGATCACGGCGAACAGCCGACCACCGGACTGCTCCGCGAGCTGGTGGAGGAGGGTGGCCAGGTGGGCCGGGTAGTGGAACTGCTCGGCGTGGACAACCTGCACAACCCGGCCGCGCTCGGTCCCGAGGGCCGTCCGCTGGACTGGCACGGCGTCCGGGTGATCTATCGGGTGCTGGTGGACGTACCCACCGATGCGGTGGTGACCGAGTCCGCCGGTGGCTCGACCGCCCGGGCGGGCTGGTTCACCGTCGCCGAGACGGCTGACCTGCCACTGAGCGGCATCGCTGCTTCGGCAATCGGACAGCTGGGTCGATAGCACCCGGCTCGACGAGCCGAGATGGTGACCCTCCGGTACAGTCGGAGACGGGAATGATGGAGGAAACGGGCGATCAAGCCCGGGATGGGAATAACAAGGCGGTTCGCGCGGTTTGTACCAGATAAGTACCGCCGGCAGCTATCGCCAAGCCACGTTCCCCTATGCGATGGTGTACTCCGCAAAACGGCTGCCGGGCCACGCAAGGTCCGGCACGAGACAGCCGGACATCCGCCCCCAAACGGCGGCAAGCCGATCCGGTGATGGAGGAAACGTGCCGAGAGCCCCATGGCGCCGGCGTCGTACGACTGACAGTCCGCGCCCCGCAGGGCGTCGCTGGGCGGGCCCGTTGCGCCGCAGCAGCACGTTCGCCCGCCAGGTGCTGCTGGTCCGGGTGGGTCGCCGTGACGGTGACCTGCGGACCACCGACCTGACACTGCCTGAGCACCGGTACGCCGACCGCCAGCGCCGTCGTTACGGCCTGGACCGGCTCAGCCGGCCGCCGATCGACGCCACCCGGGCGGAGATCGAGGCTGTCATGCCCGTCAGCCCGGCGCTGCCGCCGATGGCGTACGCCGACGAGGCCACTGCCGGGTCGATCCCCCTGCTCCCCGGCGAGCGCACAGTCGCCCGCCGGATGAAGTTCGGCGTGGTCAACGCCTGCACCCTGGCCAGCCTCATGCTCGGCATGCTGGCCATCTTCCTCGCCATGCAGGGCGAGGTGCGGCTCGCAGCCCTCTGCCTGATCGCCTGCGTCGCCTTCGACGGCCTCGACGGTGCGCTGGCTCGCCGGCTCGGCGTGGCCAGCCCGTTCGGCGCCCAGATGGACTCGCTTGCCGACATGTGCTCGTTCGGCCTCGCCGCGCCCGTTGTGGTCTACGCCTCGCTCGCCGGCTCGGTGTCGACGGCTGCGGCAGCGGTGGCGTGCTTCCTGGTCGCGGCGTGTGCGGCGATCCGGCTGGCCCGCTTCAACGTCTCGCCGAAGGACGGCCGCTTCTTCTGCGGTGTCCCCACCACCATGGCCGCGGCCGTGCTCGCCGTGACCGTGGCGATCGGCCTGCCGGTGCCCGGCCTGGTGCTTGTCGCCGGTGTGGCACTGCTCGCCTTCGCGATGGTGTCCAGCTTCCCGTACGCCAAGCTCGCCCGCCTGGTGAAGCTGCCGCCATGGCTCTGGCTGGCCCCGGTGCTCGGCGCGCTCGTCGACATCCGGCTCACGTTCGCCCTGATCGTGGTGGGCTACCTGGTCAGCGGGCCGGTGCTCTGGCTGCGTCAGCGTCGTACCGCCTGATCCGACACACGAAACGGGGCGCCGCGGACAGCGGCGCCCCGTTTTCGCGTCCCGGTGTCAGCGCCAGCGGGCGATGACCGTGGAGCCGCCGACCACCTTGTCGCCCGGCCCCACCAGCGGGTCCGCGGCCTCGGCCGGCAGGTAGACGTCGGTCCGCGAGCCGAACCGGATGAGCCCGAAGCGCTCCCCCTTGGCCAGCAGCGCGCCGATCGGCGCGCGCTGCACGATGCGGCGGGCGATCAGGCCGGTCCGCTGTGCGACCACCACCGTGCCGCGGCTGGTGTCCAGGACGGTGTACGCGGCGACGTTGTGCTCGGCGTCCGGCTTCATCGCGTTGACGAAGCCGCCGTCGGCGACGAAGTAGTCCACCACCTTGCCGGCGACCGGAGACCGGTTGACGTGCACGTCCAGCACGGAGAGGAAGACCGCGACGCGCAGCCACTCGCCGTCGCCGAAACGCTCGTCGTGCAGGCGCTGCACCGACAGGACCTTGCCGTCCGCGCTGGCCACCACGGCGTTCGGATCCTCCGGCACGTCCCGCTGGGGATCACGGAAGAACGCGGCGACCGGCCCGGCGGCCAGCGCCGGCAGCAGCCACAGCTTCGACGACGGACGCGCCACGCGGGCCAGCGCCGCCAGGCCCAGCGTGATGCCCGCCGCGGCCACCCCGTTGGAGTCGATGTGCATGCCCCGGGTCAGCGGCACGCTCGACGGCCGGTACGCCGGGGCCAGCCGGTCGGCCGCCGCCGGACTGGCCGGGGTGAACCGCAGCCGGTAGACCCGCACCGGCGGCGTGTTGCGAAGCACCAGATCCCCGCCGACGCCGTAGAGGGCGTCCTGCCGGGCCAGTTCGGTGGCCGCGCCTGTCGTCCGGCCCGGCGTCGCGGTGGTCGCCACGCTCAGCACCGCGCCGTCGGTCAGGTACTTGGACAACCCGTTGATGGCGCTCCGGGTCTCCTCGGCGGTGCCGGTGAACGCCTCGACGGCGATGACCGCGGCGGCGGCCTCGGCGTCGGCGAGCGAGTCGACGACGCGTACCCGATCGGCGACCCACCGGCCCTGGGCGGTGATGTGCTCGCGGAGCACTGTGGCACCGGACGACTCGGCGGGCACCACTGTGAGCTGGTCACCGGGGAGCAGCGCCTCGATCGCCGCGGCCAGCACCGGGGACTCCGGGCTCGCGCCGACCAGCAGGGCGGCCTTCGGGTCGTTCATCCGGGCCAGCTCGGTGACGAGGGTACGGGCGGCTCGCTCGCCGATGCGGACCGGACCGGACCGGCCGGTGGTACGCACGGCGGGGGACTGCGTCATGTCGGGCGGGCTCCTGACGGGGTAGAGACGGGAATCGCGGCGGGGCCGCCACGGCGGGACGGGCCGGCCGGCGGAGGCGAGATCTCCACCGGCCAGCATATGCGCCTGCCCGCGCCGCCCGCATCGCCGTGGTATCGGCGCGGGCCGGCAACCAGGGTCAGGACTCCCGCCGTCGGCCCTCCCGCTCGTCCGCCGCCTCGTCCGCCGACGCCGTGCTCGGGTGGTCGGGCCGGGTCGGCGCGTCGGCCCCGTCGGAGCTCGGCGCGGCCTCCGACTCCGACTCCGACGCCGGATGGGCCAGCCAGGCCGGGTGGATCGCGTCCGACGACGCCTCCGGTGCCCGCATCTCGGCGGTCGGCGCCTCCGGCAGACGCATCTCGGCGGTCGGCGCCTCCGGTGCCCGCATCGCCACGGTCGGTACCGCTGACGCCGTTTCCGGCACGGGAGCGTCCCAGGCGGAGTGATCGGCGGTCCACGTCGGAAGGCCCGCGCCGGAGGCCGGGGTGGGCACCCCCGACGTCGGCACGCCCGGTTCGGCGGCGGCCGCCACCGGCCCGGCCGCCGAGGCCGGTGCGCCGGCCCCGTGGGCCGCGATCGTGGCCGGGTCGGCGACATCGTTCGGTTCCGAGCGGCCGGAGCGGCCGGAGCGCAAGGCGCCGACCAGACCGAAGACACCGATCAGGATCAGCGCGCCGGCCAGGAACCAGCCGACCGGTGGCAGTGCGAGCCCGAGAATCTGGGCGAGCAGCCACCAGGCCGACAGCGCCAGGAACACCAGCCCGAAGGCGAACGAGAGCAGGTCCGTGCGGTGAGCCTTCACCGGGTCACCTCCAGGTTGCCGGCATTGACATGGATGTACAGGCGCAGCTTTCCGCCGCCGGGACCGTCCGCGCCCAGGTCGGTGGACTCCCGCAGGCGGCCGTCGATCCCGCCGGAACGGTTGCCGAAGACTGTGGCGTCGCCGGCGTTGACGTCGGCCACCGTGGTGACGTCCACGTTCGGCGGTACGACAACTGTCGCCTGACCGAAGTTGATCGCGACGGTCACCTGGCTGTCCCGCTTCGTGAAGTCGATGCCCCGCAGGTCGAGCACGGCGTCACCGAAGCTGTTCTCGTACCTGTCGGCGAGGTCGCGGTAGTCGGTGGGGGCCCAGGTGACCGCCCCGTCCACGCCGCGGATGCGGTCGTAGGACTCGGCGACCGTGGCGGTGCCCAGCGCCGCGGCGGTCACCAGGCCGAGGGCGATAAGCCAACGGGCCCGGCCGAACCAGGTGCCGACCAGCAGCCCCAGCCCTATCGTGGCCAACGCGGCCGCGAAGTACGCCGACGCGGTGACGGCGAAGACGTCCAGCAGGTCGAGCAGGGCGACCATGCCGAGGGCCAGGAAGATCAGCGAGAAGGTCACCGCGCCGAGCGGCGAACGCTCCCGGGGCCGCTTCGGTGGCTTCGGCGGTTTCCGCGGCGGGTACGCGGCCGGGGCCGGCGCGGCGTACGGGCCGTGCGGCGCGAACGGGGGACGATACCCGCCCGGCGTCGCCGCGACCGGGTAACCGGACGGACTGGCGGGCACTGCGGTCACCGGTGCCGACGGCCAGTTGGCGGTGGGTGTGGCGTCGGTGGCGGTGGCCGTCCAGCCGTGCTCGGGTGCGGGCCAGGCGGCCTCCTGCTGCCCCGTCGTGGCGATGGACGGCTGCCCGGACACCGGCCCGGACGACATGGCTGCCCCGGACACCGGCTGTGCGCCGACGAGCGGCTGCGGGACGGTGGCCGGCTGGGGGCCGTGGATGGGTGCGCTCGGCGTTTCACCAGGCGCCGCCGAGGCGTACGCCGGAGCGCCGCCCGCCAAGGGCGCGGTCGCCAGCGGACCGGTGGACGGCACCGCGCCGTGCGTCGGAGCGGGCCAGGCGACCGGCGGAACCGGCCCGGGTGGCGTACCGGTCGGGGTGGGCGGCACCGGCCCGCCCGGGGCACCGGGCTGTGGCCCACGGCTGTCCCGGTTGAGCAGCAACGCGCCGCCGATCAGGATGGCCGCGCCGAGCAGCACCGCGCGGAAGGCGTCGGTGACGATGTAGCCGAAGCTGGCCGCCACCAGGATGCCCAGCACGATCACTGTCACCGGGGACATGCTGGAACGGCCGCGCCCCAGCATCGACTCCACCGGGGAGGCCGTGTCGCCCTCGTTCGGGATGATGAGCCAGGCGGCGACGTACACGAGGATGCCGATGCCGCCGAAGAACCCGAGCACCGCGAGCAGCACGCGCCAGAGCACCGGATCGGTGTTTGTGGCGCGTCCGATCGCCGCGCAGACCCCCGCCAGGTAACGGCCGTCGCGCGGCCGGACCAGCCCGTACCGCGATGTGAAACCGGTGCCGCCAAGCGGCCCCGCGGACGGCCCCGGCCCGCCGGGCCCCGGGGGCGTACCCCCGCCCCCGCCGGGTCCGTAGCCCGCGCCGGGTCCGTAGCCCGCGCCGGGCGCGAAGCCGGCGCCGGGCCCGTGGCCCGGGGCGGTCGTACCCCCTCCGGGCGCGTGGTCCGTGCCGCCCGCGGAGCCGGCGTCGGGTCCGTAGCTCGGGCTCGGAGGCTCGTACGCGCCCGGCGTCGGTCCGGCGGTCGGGTCGGTGCCGGTCGGGCCGAACGTGGTGGGCTCGGTCCAGCCGGCAGGTGTCTGGGCTGGTGCGGGCGGTGCTGAACCGCCCGGCTGTGCCGACCCGGGGCGGGGCGGCGGGGCAGCTTCCTCGGTCATGCCTCGATCCTGCTGCCCGTCTCGCCCGAGCGACCTCAGGACCCGACCCTGACCCCACCCTGAGATCCGAGCGGCCGGAATGTCGGGGGCGTCACCCGTGGTCGGCGGACGCCGCAGCGTGTGACGATCGAACTCACCGACCTCGCCCCGCCCACCACCGTGACCAGGGAGCTTCCAATCAGCACCGTGACCCCACCTCCGCGCCTCTACCGTGCGCCCGAGCATCGGATGGCCGCCGGTGTCGCCGCCGGTATCGCCGACCATCTCGGCATCTCGGTGCTGCGCGTGCGGGTCGCGTTCATGGTGCTGCTCGGGCTGAGTGGGCTCGGGCTGCTGCTCTACGCGGCCTTCTGGGCGGTGGTGCCGCTGCGCCCCGGCGACACCGCCGTGCCACCTCGGCGCGACGTGGCCCAGCTCCTCCCGTTCGTCGGGATCGGGCTCGGTGTCCTGCTCATCCAGGTGATGGTCTTCGACTCGGTCGGTGCGGCGGGCACCGCCGGCTGGCTGGTGGCGATCATCGCCGTCGGCGCCGGGGTGATCTGGCACCAGTCGGCGCCCGAGCGGCGGCGGCGCTGGGGCGACACGATGCCGGTCCCGTGGCTCGGGGCGGTGGTGGAGGAGAGCGACAGGCGGGCCTTCGTGCTCCGGTTCATCGGCGGCGGGGTGCTTGTCGCGGTCGGCATCATCGGCGTCGCGGCTGTCTACTCGCCGGCACAGAACTTCGACGCGGTGATCAACGGGGTGATCTTCGCGCTGGTTGGGTTGGCCGGGGTTGGCGTGGTCGCCGCGCCGGTGCTCTGGCGGACGTACAGCCAGCTCCGCTCGGAGCGCGAGGGGCGGATCCGCGAGCAGGAGCGGGCCGAGCTGGCCGCGATGGTGCACGACCAGGTGCTGCACACCCTCGCTCTGATCCAGCGCAACGCCAGCGACGTCAAGACGGTGCAGCGGTTGGCCCGTGGGCAGGAGCGTTCGCTGCGCAACTGGCTCTACAAGCCCACCGCGTCACCGAGTGAGCGCTTCGCCGCAGCTCTGGAGCAGGCCGCCGCCGAGGTCGAGGACACCTTCGCGATAACTGTGGAGACCGTCGTGGTGGGTGACCGGGAGACCGACGAGAAGGTCGGGGCGCTTGTCGCCGCCGCGCGGGAGGCGCTGGTGAACGCGGCCCGGCACGCGGGCGTGCAGACCGTGTCGCTCTACGCCGAGGTGGAGCCCGATCAGGTAAGCGTCTTCGTCCGGGACCGGGGGAAGGGCTTCGATCCGGATACGGTGGAGGACCACCGGCACGGCGTACGTGGTTCGATCATCGGACGGATGAAGCGGCACGGCGGACGGGCCGAGATCCGGTCCGGCCCGGGGGAGGGGACCGAGGTCCGGCTGATCCTGCCGATCTCCCGGGACTCGTCCGCAGCGGAGAGGAACAAATGACCATGGCCGAGCAGCCGATGGAGCACCTCGACCCGGCGACCAGCCGCCCCGAACGCCTGCGGGTGTTCCTCGTCGACGACCACGCCATGTTCCGCGCCGGGGTGCGTGCCGAGCTGGGCGCCCACGTCGAGGTGGTGGGTGAGGCGAGCACGGTGGCCGAGGCGGTCACCCGGATCGCCGCCACCGGTCCGGACGTGGTGCTGCTCGACGTCCACATGCCCGATGGCGGTGGTCGCGCCGTGCTGGAGGCGATGCGCCGCACCCACCCGCAGGTCAAGTTCCTGGCGCTGAGCGTCTCCGACGCGGCGGAGGACGTGATCGGGCTGATCCGGGCCGGCGCGCGGGGTTATGTCACCAAGACCATCTCCCCGGACGAGCTGGCCGCGGCGGTCCGTCGGGTCGCCGACGGTGACGCGGTGTTCAGCCCTCGGCTCGCCGGGTTCGTGCTGGACGCCTTCGCGGCCCGACCGGACGCCCCGGTTGCCGACCCGGAACTGGACCAGCTCACCAACCGGGAGCGGGAGGTGCTGCGTCTGCTGGCCCGGGGGTACGCGTACAAGGAGATCGCCAAGGAGCTGTTCATCTCCATCAAGACGGTGGAGACGCACGTGTCGAACGTGCTGCGCAAGCTCCAGATGTCCAACCGCTACGAGTTGTCCCGCTGGGCGGCGGACCGCCGGCTCGTGTGATCTATTCCTCCGCCCCCGCATTTCGGGCAGATGCCACGGATGCCACCGGGCGGGGCTGACAAACGATCAATCGTCGTCCCATACTGCCCCGGTCCCGTTTCCGCGCGTGGGTGTTGGCATCCCGCGGAGGCGGCGGCTCACGCGTACCCGCGGTCGCGGGTCACCCCTGGGGGAGAGGTACACACTCTTGATGTTCGGACAACGAGGACGACACTGGGCGCGGGTCGCGCTGGCGGCCGTCGCCGGCGGCGCGTTGGCGCTCGGCGTGGCGGGTGCGGCGGCCGCCGCTCCGGCCACCGGTGTGGCCAAGGCGGTCGAGGGCAGCCAGGTCACCCTGAAGCTGGACGGCAAGACGCGCACCACGTCCGCGCTCGCGCTGAAGATCGACGGCAAGCTGGTGCCGGCGTTCTGCATCGACTACCACACGAACGTGAAGCTCGATGGCAAGTACGAGGAGGGCACCTGGGACAAGTCCGAGGTGCAGAACCTCGGAAAGGTGCAGTGGGTGCTCACCCACGGCTACCCGAACGCCGACTCCACCAAGCTTCTCGCCGCCGCCGGCGTGCAGACCAAGATCGGTAAGAAGCAGCTCGACAACCTGCTCTACTTCGGCACCCAGACCGCCGTCTGGCACTTCAGCGACGGCATCGAGCTGGGCGCCTGGGAGAAGGGCCTGCAGGCCCCCAACCAGTACGAGGTGATCACGAAGGTTCGTGACTACCTGGTCGCGAACGCCACCGACCAGCCGGAGCCGCGTGCCGAGCTGGCCGTCGACCCGGCCAGCGCCACCGCGACTGTCGGCGGCAAGGCCGGTCCGTTCACGGTGAAGGGCCCGGCGGGCGCCATCACCCTCGCGGTCACCGGCGGCACCGCCGTCGACGCCGAGGGCAAGCCTGTCACCGCGACCACCAACGGCGGGCAGTTCTGGCTGGCCGCCGAGGCCGCCGGCACGGTGAACGTGACCCTGACGGCGCAGGACTCGGTCTCCTTCGGCCGGGTGTTCCTGTTCACCGGCGCCAAGGCGGCGCAGAAGCTGATCCTCGGCGGCAGCACCGGCGCCACCGTCACCGCCCGGGCGGCGGCCACCTTCACGGCCACCCCCACGACGCCGCCGGCCACCTCGTCGCCGACCCCGAGCGCGTCGCCGTCGCCGACCACCCCGGCGGCCACGCCGTCGGAGTCGGCGCAGCCGGCCAGCCCGGCGCCGTCCACCTCGCCGGTCAGCAACGGCGGCGGCCTGCCGCTCACCGGTTCGCCGATCGCGACGGCGGCGACCGCCGGTCTGCTGCTGCTCGCCGCGGGTGCGGTGACCGTCCTTCTGGTGCGTCGCCGCAAGGTCCGCTTCACCGCCTGATCCATCCCCGCCACACCACCGGCCCCGGCTCCGCCTCGCGCGGTGCCGGGGCCGGTGTCGTCGTACCAGCCGTGGTCGTCCTTCCATGATCAGAGAACCGGCCGCGGCACCCTCGTCCACCCAGCCGGCGATGGTGCCCGTGCAGCCGACGCCGACCTCGTCCGGACGGGCAAAGAAAATCGAGCCCCGGATGGACGTCGTGGCGTGCGCTCGTCAAGCGGAATAGCTCACAGAAACCGAGCCTGAGCGCGGCGCGGAGCGTGCCAGCAGGCCGTGTCCCTCCAGGTCAGGGACGTTGATCGCGCCCGTTTTATGATCATTTTTCAAGTATCGGCAACGTGGCGGGCAACTAACGGCTTGATAACGGCACCTTCACGGAAGAGGCCAGTGGGTGTCACAGTGGCAGCACCTCACCCTTGGTGTGTGGCACTCCGCACGGCCCGACGACCACGACCTTCGCTGTTTACCGGCGGGTTCGTGGCTGCGCCGCCTGCGTAGGGTCGTGCATCGTCGGGTGAGGGAGCCCGGCGGATCGGAACATCAGGGGTGTCCCCAAACTTCCCTGTGGTCCCGGCGACCCCCGCCCCGGGGTGGTCGGGCGGTGTCACCCCCCAAACGTGCGTGAAACCCACGACGGAACCAGGTTTAGAAAGAGGAGGCCCCTCGGAATGAGAGTCTCGAAGCGGGCGACGAGCGCTATCGCGCTCAGCGCGGCTGCCGCGCTTGTCGCGAGCGGTTGCTCGAGCGGTGACGGCGACGGCGACGCCGCCGCCAGCAAGGATGGCGCGATCGTCATCCACGGCGTCCAGCCGGAGAACCCGCTGGTTCCGTCGAACACCACGGAGACCGGCGGTGGCAAGGTCATCGACTGGCTGTTCACCGGCCTGGTCGAGTACCCCAACGACGGTGGGGCCCCGCGCAACGCGCTGGCCGAGTCCATCGACACCAAGGACTCGAAGGTCTTCACGATCAAGATCAAGAAGGGTACCAAGTTCCACGACGGTACCGAGGTGAAGGCGAAGAACTTCGTCGACGCCTGGAACTGGGCCGCGTACTCGCCGAACGGCGCGCAGAACGGCTCCTTCTTCTCGGACATCGCGGGCTTCGACAAGACCTACACCGAGGACCCGGACGGCGCCGACGGCCCGCAGAAGGCCCCGGTCCCGACGGCCAAGGAGCTGTCCGGCCTGAAGGTCGTCGACGAGCAGACCTTCGAGGTCACCCTCGCCGCTCCGACCGCGGTCTTCCCGACCAAGCTCGGCTACAGCGCGTTCATGCCGCTGCCGGACGCGTTCTTCACCATGAAGCCCGAAGAGTTCGGCAAGAAGCCGATCGGTAACGGCCCGGTGAAGTTCGTCTCGTGGCAGGACAACGTCCTCATCAAGCTGACTCGTTTCGACGACTACAGCCTGCGCGACAAGATGAAGATCAAGGACGTCGACGTCAAGCTGTACCAGGACGAGACGGCGGCCTACGCCGACCTGCTCGCCAACAACCTGGACTTCATGGAGGTCGTCCCCACCTCGGCGCTCGCCGGCGACAAGTGGAAGACCGACCTCGGTGAGCGTGGCCTGAACACCGTCACGCCGTCGACCGCGCTGATCGCGTTCCCGATCTACGACAAGCGCTTCCAGAACCCGAAGCTGCGTCGTGCGGTCTCGCTGGCGATCAACCGGCAGGAGATCTCGGACAAGATCTTCTTCGGTACCCGTAAGCCGGCCGACAGCTGGGCGAACCCGCTGACCCCGGGCGCCAAGCCGGGTAACTGCACCGCCTGCAAGTTCGACCCGACCACGGCCAAGCAGCTGCTGACCGAGGCCGGCGGCTTCACCGGCGAGATGGTCTTCTACTACAACTCGGACTCCAGCCACAAGGACTGGATGGACGCGGTTGCGCAGCAGGTCAAGACCAACCTCGGCATCGACGCTCGCGCCGAGGGCATCCCGACCTTCGCGGTGTTCCGTCAGAACATCAACGCGCACAAGATGACCGGCCCGTACCGTGCCGCCTGGCAGCAGGACTACCCGGACGTGGAGAACTGGGTCAACCCGCTCTACGTCAAGGGTGGCTCGTCCAACGACGGCCTGTACAGCAACCCCGAGGTCGACACCCTGGCCAAGCAGGCCAGCTCCGCGCCGAGCCTCGAGGCTTCGCACGACGCCTTCGCCAAGGCCATCGAGAAGGTCGACCAGGACGTCCCGAGCATCCCGATCTACTTCTACGGCCAGCAGTCCGGCCACTCGGAGAAGATCAAGAAGCTCGAGCTGAACAACGTCGGCGAACTCGACATCACCTCGGTCGAGCTCTGATCCGAACGGTCTGACCCCGGGTCGGGCTCGCCACATCCGGTGAGCCCGACCCGGGGCCGTTCCGCGAGTGGGTGCTACAACACTCCACTCGCCACGTTGTCACCACCGTGTCGGCCGTCCGACGCGCCCCCTGTCTGGAGGACCACCCCATGGGCCGTTATCTGTTGAGACGGCTGCTCCAACTCGTGCCGGTCTTCATCGGCTCGACCTTCCTGATCTACTGGCTCGTCTGGTCCGTCCCCGGCGATCCGTTCGCCGGCAAGTGCGGCGAGCGCCGCTGCCCCGACCAGTACGTCGCGTACATGACCGAGAAGTACCACCTGGACCAGAACGTCTTCGTGCAGTACGGCAACTACATGAAGAACCTGCTCCAGGGCGACTTCGGCCAGACGTTCTCGCAGCGCGACATCGGCGACATCATCGCCACGGCGTACCCGAACACCCTGAAGCTGGCCCTGGTCGCGCTCGCCATCGAGGCCGTGATCGGCCTCGGCGCCGGCATCCTGACCGGTCTGCGCCGCAACGGCTTCCTGGACAACCTGGTCCTCGTCTCGACCCTCTTCCTGCTCGCGCTGCCGGTGTTCGTCGTCGGCTTCGTGCTGCAGTGGCTGCTGGGCGTGCAGTGGGGCATCGTCAAGCCGACCGTCTCGTCCGAGATGCGGTTCTCCGAGCTGATCGTGCCGGGCTTCGTGCTCGGTAGTGCGTCGGTGGCGTACATCGCCCGGGTGGCCCGAACGAGCATCGCGGAGAACCGCCGTGCCGACTACGTGCGCACCGCCATCGCCAAGGGCCTGCCGATGCGCCGGGTCGTGGGTGTGCACCTGCTGCGCAACTCGCTCATCCCGGTCGTCACCCTGCTCGGCACCGACCTCGGCGCCCTGATGGGCGGCGCGATCGTCACCGAGGGCATCTTCGGCATCAACGGGATCGGCCGCGAGGTCTACCGCGCGATCGTCACCAAGGAGAGCGCTACCGTGGTTGGCATCGTAGTGGTGCTGGTGGTCGTCTATCTGTTGATGAACCTGCTGGTCGACCTGCTCTACGCCGCCCTGGACCCGAGGATCCGTTATGAGTGACCCAAGCACCGCATCGATCGTCAGCACCCCTGCCGCGCAGCCGACCGACACCCCCGCCACCCCCGGGCCGCAGGGCAACGAGAAGCCTCGTGGCCTGCTCGGTGACGCCTGGCGGGACCTGCGCCGCAAGCCGCTTTTCTGGATCTCGGCGACGATCATCGTCATCTTCCTGTTGATGGCGGCCTTCCCGTCGCTGTTCGCCCCGGGCGACCCGGTCAACGGAGCGCTCTCGCGCAGCCTCAACAAGGCGTCCGGCGACGCGTGGTTCGGGTACGACCTGCAGGGCCGGGACGTCTACGCCCGGGTCATCTACGGCGCCCGTGCCTCCATCGTGGTCGCCGTGCTCTCCGTGGTCGGCACCCTGCTGGTCGGCGGCTTCATGGGCATCATCTCCGGCTATCTCGGTGGCTGGGTCGACACGATTCTCAGCCGGGTCGCGGACGTGTTCTTCGGAGTGCCGTTCGTGCTCGGCGCGATCGTCATCCTGACCACGTTCAACGGTTCGGGCAGCAGCAACAGCAAGGCCGAGATCATGGGCCTGGTGATCATTTCGTTGATCGTGCTGAGCTGGCCGGTCGTGATGCGGTTGATGCGCTCCTCGGTGCTCTCCACCAAGGAGGCCGACTACATCGTGGCGGCGCGCGCGCTCGGTGCCGGCAGCGGCCGGATCATCCTGAAGCACCTGCTGCCGAACTGCCTGGCCCCGCTGCTGGTCTACGGCACGATCATGGTCGGCTCGTTCATCGGCGCCGAGGCAACCCTGTCGTTCCTGGGTGTCGGCCTGAAGTCGCCGGTGGTGTCCTGGGGCATCATGATCAGCGAGGGCAAGGATTTCATCCGGGTCGCGCCGGGGCTCGTGTTCTTCCCCGCCGCATTCCTCGTCGCCGCGGTGCTGAGCTTCGTGATGCTCGGTGAAGCGGTCCGCGAGGCCCTCGATCCGAAACTCCGCTAGGGGAGATCCAGTGTCCGACATTCTCGTGTCTGAGCAGTCCGCGCCGGGATCCGGCGGGTCCGGGCGCCCCTCCGGCCGGCTGCTCGAGGTCGACGACCTGCGGGTGGAGTTCCGTACCCGGGACGGCGTCGCAAAGGTCATCAACGGGGTCACGTACCACGTCGACGCGGGGGAGACCCTCGCCGTGCTCGGCGAGTCCGGCTCCGGTAAGAGCGTCACGGCGCAGACGATCATGGGCATCCTCGACACGCCCCCCGGCTTCGTCACCGGTGGGCAGGTCCGCTTCCACGGAAAGGACATGCTCCGCATGTCCGCCGAGGAGCGCCGCCGCATCCGCGGTGAGGGCATCGCGATGATCTTCCAGGACGCGCTGTCCGCCCTGAACCCGGTCTTCACCGTCGGGTTCCAGATCGCCGAGCAGTTCCGGGTTCGGCGGGGCCTCGGTCGCGCGGAGGCCAAGAAGCGCGCGATCGAGATGCTCGACCAGGTCAAGATCCCGAACGCCAAGGGCCGGTACAACAACTATCCGCACCAGTTCTCCGGCGGTATGCGGCAGCGCGCGATGATCGCGATGTCGCTGGCGCTCGACCCCGAGGTGCTGATCGCGGACGAGCCCACCACCGCGCTCGACGTGACCGTGCAGGCCCAGATCATGGACCTGCTCGCGGAGCTTCAGCGTGAGCGGCAGATGGGCATGATCCTGATCACCCACGACCTCGGCGTGGTCGCCGACGTCGCGGACCGGATCGCCGTCATGTACGCGGGCCGGATCGTCGAGGAAGCCGACGTGTACGACCTGTACGCCAAGCCGGCGCACCCGTACACGCTGGGTCTGATCGACTCGATTCCGCGTCTTGACGAGAAGGGGCAGCAGCTCCGGACGATCAAGGGCCTCCCGCCGAACCTGATGAACATCCCGCCGGGCTGCCCGTTCAACCCGCGCTGCCCCATGGCTCAGCCGGTGTGCCGGGAGAAGGTGCCCCCGCTGCTTCAGGTGGGCCCCGCCCGGGCCAGCGCCTGCCACTTCGCCGAGGAGCTGGTGAACCGTGTCTGAGAACATCCTCGAGGTCACTGACCTGGTCAAGCACTACCCCGTCACCCAGGGTGTGGTGTTCAAGAAGACCGTCGGTCAGGTCAAGGCCGTCGACGGGGTCTCGTTCGGTCTGCGGTCCGGAGAGACGCTCGGCGTCGTCGGCGAGTCCGGCTGCGGCAAGTCGACCCTCGCCCGGGTTCTGATGAACCTGGAGAAGCCGACCGCCGGCAGCGTGGTCTACAAGGGCCAGGACATCTCCAAGCTCTCCGGTGGAGCGCTGCGTCGGCTGCGTCGGCAGATCCAGCTGGTCATGCAGGACCCGTACACCTCGCTCAACCCCCGGATGACTGTCGGCGACCTCATCGGGGAGCCGTTCGAGATCCACCCGGAGGTGGCACCCCGGGGCAGCCGTCGGGCCAAGGTCCGCGAGTTGCTCGACCTGGTCGGGCTCAACCCGGAGCACATCAACAGGTACCCGCACCAGTTCTCCGGCGGTCAGCGTCAGCGCATCGGCATCGCCCGTGCGCTCGCGCTGCGGCCCGAGGTGATCGTCTGCGACGAGCCCGTCTCTGCGCTTGACGTCTCCATCCAGGCGCAGGTGATGAACCTGCTGGAGAAGCTGCAGACCGAGTTGGGGCTCTCGTACATCTTCATCGCCCACGACCTGTCGGTGGTCCGCCACCTGTCGGACCGGGTGGCGGTGATGTACCTCGGCAAGATCGTCGAGATCGGCACCGAGGACGAGATCTACGAGCGGCCGACCCACCCGTACACCCAGGCGCTGCTCTCGGCGGTGCCGGTGCCGGACCCGACCCAGCGGAACAACAAGACGATCATCCGGCTCACGGGTGACGTGCCGTCGCCGATCAGCCCGCCCTCGGGCTGCCGGTTCCGGACCCGCTGCTGGAAGGCGCAGGAAGTCTGCGCCGAGCAGGTCCCACTGCTGGAGATCCGGCGCGACTCGGACCACCCGAGCGCCTGCCACTTCGCGGAGCGGCGAGAGATCGTCGCCACCCACGAGGCGTGAGTCACCGGAACCGCCTGCCGACGTCACCACGACGACGGCAGGCGGTTTCGTCTGTCCGGGGTGCCTGAGCAGGCCGCCACGCTCCCGCGCCGCCGGTCGGCCCGCCCGAGCCGCCGGCGGCCCACCGGGGCGTCAGAGCGGCCCGCGGTCCACCGGCGGGGCGTCAGAGCGGCCCACGGCCCACCGACGGGGCGTCAGAGCGGCCCGCGGCCCGCGCGCAGAAGCAGCAGCGCCAGTTGGGTGCCGTCGGCTCCCAGCGCAACCCGGAAGCGCTCCAGGATGTCCCGTTCCCGGGAGAGCACCAGGCGGGTTCCGCCGGATGCCATCCGGGTCGCCCCGACCTCCTGCGACAACGCGGCCCGCTCCTGCCAGAGCGCGATCAACGCGTGGTCGATCTCGTCGATCCGTTCCCTGATCTGCACGATCCGCGCGGCGGCGGTCGGCTCCACGGTGCCGGTCCGTGCCTCGGCCGGGTCGTCGCTTCGCGTCGAAGGGACCTCCGGTGCGCCACCGCCCACCGAGGGCTGGCCCGCCTCCGGGCCGGCCGGACCGCCGTTCTGCTCCACCACGTCTGTCATCATCGGGTACCTCTCGCGCTGTGGTGCCCGGTGCCCGGAACCCGGGACGAAAAAGCCCCGGGCTCCAGGAGCCCGGGGCATTTCGTAGGTCTGTCGATCAGGCGCGACCTACGGCAGCCGGACTCCCGGTGCCGTAGTAAAAGTAGTAGCGCGCAGCGATCACGCCGTCGAGTATGCCCACGCCGATGGCCGGTGCGCAAGGATTCACGCGCAAAAGGGCGGCTCGGCCCCGCACCCGGAGGCACCGGCGAGACGGCCCGCCCCGGCGGACGGCGCGGTCGGGAAGTGTCCGGCCGGCGGCATAGACTTGTCGCGCGATGCATCCTCTCTTCGACATTCCCGCGTCCCCGCCCGCGCCGGAGTCCGCGCCGGCCCGTCCGCACCGGCCCGGGTCGGCCTCCGCCCGCCTCGACCCGCAGCAGCTCCTGGCCGGCCTGAACGGGCCGCAGCGCGACGCCGTCAGCCACGCCGGTTCCCCGTTGCTGATCGTTGCCGGTGCGGGGTCCGGCAAGACGCGGGTGCTCACCCACCGGATCGCCTACCTGCTCGCCGCACGGGACGTGCATCCCGGTGAGATCATCGCCATCACCTTCACCAACAAGGCGGCCGGCGAGATGAAGGAGCGGGTCGCCGCGCTGGTCGGGCCACGGGCCCGACTGATGTGGGTGTCGACGTTCCACTCGGCGTGCGTCCGCATCCTGCGCGCCGAGCACGAGCACGCCGGCCTCAAGTCGACGTTCTCGATCTACGACGCGGACGACTCCCGGCGACTGATGCAGCTGGTCACCCGCGAGCTGGATCTCGACCCGAAGCGCTACCCGGCGCGTGGTCTGGCCGCCCAGGTCTCCAACCTCAAGAACGAGCTGGTCGACCCGGAGCAGTTCGCCGCGCGGGCCAGCGGGCCCAATGAGCGGGCGCTCTCCGAGGCGTACACGCTCTACCAGCGCCGGCTGCGCGAGGCCCACGCGCTGGACTTCGACGACCTGATCATGACGACGGTGCACCTGCTCCAGTCCCATCCGCACGTCGCGGAGAGCTACCGGCGACGGTTCCGGCACGTGCTGGTCGACGAATACCAGGACACCAACCACGCCCAGTACGTCCTGATCAAGGAGCTGGTCTCCGGCACCGACGGGCTGGAGCCGGCCGAGCTGTGCGTGGTCGGTGACGCCGACCAGTCGATCTACGCCTTCCGGGGCGCGACGATCCGCAACATCCTGGAGTTCGAGCGGGACTTCACCGACGCGCGGACGATCCTGCTGGAGCAGAACTACCGCTCCACCCAGACCATCCTCAACGCCGCCAACGCGGTGATCGACCGGAACACCTCCCGCAAGCCGAAGCGGCTGTGGAGCGAGGCCGGCGACGGCGAGCGGATCGTCGGCTACGTGGCCGACACCGAACACGCCGAGGCGGACTGGGTGGGCCGGGAGATCGACCGGCTGGTCGACGCCGACGAGACCCGGCCCGGCGACGTCGCGGTCTTCTACCGCACCAACGCCCAGTCCCGTGTCTTCGAGGAGGTGTTCATCCGCGCCGGCCTGCCGTACAAGGTGGTCGGCGGGGTGCGCTTCTACGAGCGCAAGGAGGTCCGCGACGCTCTCGCGTACCTGCGCTCCGTGGTCAACGACGACGACACGGTGAGCCTGCGGCGGGTGCTGAACACTCCCCGCCGGGGGATCGGCGACCGCGCGGAGGCGTGCGTCGAGGCGCTGTCCAGCCGTGATCGGATCTCCTTCGGCGCGGCGCTGCGCCGGGCCCGGGAGGCGCCCGGCATCTCCACCCGGGCGGCCAACGGCATCGGTGACTTCGTGGCGCTGCTCGACGGCGCGCGGGAGCTGGCCGAGACCGGCACCCCGGAGGAGGTGCTGGAGGCCCTGCTGACCCGCTCGGGCTACCTCACCGAGTTGGAGGAGAGCCTGGACCCGCAGGACGCGGGCCGGGTGGACAACCTCCAGGAGTTGGTAAGCGTCGCCCGGGAGTACACCGAGCGGATCGAGGCGACCGGCGCCGACGGCGAACGGGCCACCGTGGCGGGTTTCCTGGAGCAGGTCGCGCTGGTGGCCGACGCCGACCAGATCCCCTCCGACGATCCCGACCACCAAGGCGTCGTCACGCTCATGACGTTGCACACCGCCAAGGGCCTGGAGTTCCCGGTGGTCTTCCTGACCGGGCTGGAGGACGGCGTCTTCCCGCACCTGCGCTCGCTCGGCGACACCCGCGAGCTGGAGGAGGAGCGCCGACTGGCGTACGTCGGCATCACCCGCGCCCGGCAGCGGCTCTACCTCTCGCGGGCCGTCACCCGCTCGGCGTGGGGGCAGCCCTCCTACAACCCGCCGTCGCGGTTCCTGGAGGAGCTGCCACCGGAGCTGGTGCGCTGGGAGCGCACCGAGGGGTCGTACACCTCGTGGGCCGGCGGGGGCGGCGGCGTCGGCGGGCGCGCGGACCGCGCGCCCGGCGGACGCGGCACCTTCACCGGGGGTACGCCGAAGGCGGCGCAGCTTGCCCAGCGGCTCGGCGTGGACGCCAGCCGGTTGACCACGGCCAGTGAGCTGCCGCAGGGGCCGAAGGTGGCTGCTGGCGACCGGGTCAACCACCAGCGCTACGGGCTGGGGCGGGTGCTGGCCGTGGAGGGGCACGGCCCGGGCGCCCGCGCGCAGATCGACTTCGGCGACCAGACCATGTGGCTGGTGCTGCGCCACGCCCCGGTCGACAAGCTCTGACACCGAGGAGGCGGTCCACTCCACATCGCCGACATGGGGGCATCCGAACTCCCGGACACCCCCACATCGGCGACTTGACGCCAGGCTCAGCAGCCCAGGTCGACGCCGTGCGCGCGCATGAAGGGCGCGGGGTCGATCTGGTTCCACATGCCCTGGTGCACCTCGAAGTGCAGGTGCGGGCCCGTGGCGTCGCCCGTGGCGCCCTCGTAGCCGATCACCTGGCCGGCCTTGACCTTCTGCCCGACGGTGACCGCGATGCGGCTCTGGTGGGCGTAGTGGGTCAGGTAGCCGTTGCCGTGGTCGATGAAGACGGAGTTGCCGTACCCGTCGGCGGCGTCACCGGCCTGGGTGACCGTGCCTGCGGCCGCGGCGTGGATGGGGGTGCCCGAGGGCAGCGCCAGGTCGATCCCGGCGTGCAGGGTGCCCCAGCGCTGGCCGTAGCAGGAGGTGACCGAGGCGCCCGGCATCGGGTCGACCCAGGCGGCCGTCGGCCTGGTGGTCTTCTTCGGCTTCGGCTTCGGCTTCGCGGTGGCCGTCTTCGTCGGTGTCGGGCTCGCGCTTGCCGTCGACGGGCTCACGGTCGGGCTGGCGGACGGGGAGGCCGGCGCGCTCGACTCGCGGACCGAGCGGTCGGCCCGGCCGGCGGCGTCGGCGCGGGACTGGGCGTCGAGCGAGACGGCGGTGGGCGCCGGCCGGTCGGGGCCGGAGGTGGCGACGGCGACCCCGCCCAGGCCGAGGGCGACCAGCGCGGCCGCGCCGGCCACGATGAGGCGGTTCCGTCGGCGGCCACCTCGCGGCTGCTCGACGGTGGTGTCGGGGGTGTTCTCGTTCTGGACGGGGCTGTCTTCCTGCACGGCGGACCTTCACAGTCGAGGGGCACTTGACCTCGAAATATTGGTGTCGGGCCGAGCCGGACGACAGCCCGGGACCCGGTACCGGGATCGTGGGCCGCAGACCGGCTGACCGGGTATACGCCGGTCTGATGCGGTCCGTCCGGAAAAGTGATCATGTGTTGCCGTGCCGTCGGTCACAGTCCGTCCTGTGATCCAGCAGACATCCGTCGGACGGGGACAACGAAAAACCGCCCGGATCGGCAGATCCGGGCGGTCAACGATCAGTACGCAGAGTCAGGAAGCCGCTGCGTCGGGGTAGATTGCCTCGACTTGCAGCTTGATGTCCACTCCGCGGTCCTGCAGGTACGGAACGGGGTCGATCGGCGCGCCCTTGACATGCAGCTCAAGGTGCAGGTGGGTGCCGTACGCGTGGCCGGTCTGACCCACCAGGCCCAGCTGGTCGCCCGCCTTGACCTGCTGGCCCTCCTTGACGCTGAGCGCGGAGGAGTGGCCGTAGATGGCCTCGCTGCCGTCGGTGTGCTGGACGATGACCGCGTAGCCGTAGCCACCGAACCAGCCGGCCTTGGTGACCAGCCCGTCGTGGACCGCCACGTACGGCGTGCCCTCGGGGACGACCAGGTCGACGCCTGTGTGCAGCTTGCCCCACCGCATCCCGTACGGGGAGTTGAAGTCGTAGCCCTGCAGCGGCAGCATCCAGACCTCGGGCTCGGCCGCAACCTTGGTGCGGCTGTCCCGGGAGGCGCGCTCGGCGTTGTCCGCGCGGGCCGCGACGTCCTGACTGGTGACCGACGCCTGCTTGAGCTCGTCGAGCACCGTCGGGCTGACGTCCTTGGCGTCCGGCAGGGCCGACGCGCCAAGCGCGACGATGCCCGCGCCGACGAAGGCGGTGGTGACGACGGCCGCGTAACGGCTACGCGGTGGGGTGGGTACGCGGCGGCGACCGCGATATCGATCGGGCTCAGACGACAGGCGCTGGCGCACGCACACCCTCCGTTGTCGGGGTTCCGAGGCGGCCGATGGACGTCCGTGAAGCTCTGGTGAACGTCTGCCGACCGCGTCGTCACCCGTCCATGGACCTGATGACAACCGTGGACACGTTAGCCAACCACCAGGCGAGTCACAAGCCAGAGCGCAGAATTGGCGTGTCGATCTGTCCGTTTGCGTCCAAGATTGTCATGCATCGCGCCGTCGAACGGTGCCCCCGTAACCACCCGTTCGTCGCCGAGCGTGACCGATCCGGCGGAGTCGTCCGGCTTGACGCCGGGACCCGGCTAAGGAGGTGAAGCAGGCGACACCCCGACGTCGGCGGAATGTCGGACGTGTTTCCGGCCCGGATTTCCCGGCTCCGGCCGGCCGGGTTACCGTTCGTTCAGGTGAAGGCCGTGGAGCCGGTGAAAGGTGTGCGCTGATGAGCTCTCGTATTCGGGTCGTCGTCGCGAAGCCCGGTCTGGACGGCCACGACCGTGGCGCGAAGGTCGTCGCACGTGCCCTGCGCGACGCGGGGATGGAGGTCGTCTACACCGGCCTGCACCAGACGCCCGAGCAGATCGTGGAGACGGCCATCCAGGAGGACGCCGACGCCGTCGGTCTCTCCGTCCTCTCCGGCGCGCACATGACGCTCTTCCGTCGGGTGTTGGAGTTGCTCGGTGAGCGGGACGCCCGCGACATCGTGGTGTTCGGCGGGGGCATCATCCCCAACGGCGACATTCCCGAGCTGGAGAAGCTGGGCGTCGCGAAGATCTTCACGCCGGGCGCCACCACTCAGGCGATCGTCGAGTGGGTCCGGCAGAACGTGGCGCAGCCTGTCGCCTGAGGCCGCGGCCGATCCGCTGCGCTGACCCGGATTTTGGGCACGGGGGAGGGGCCGGACGCACCCCTCACACGTCCGGCCCCTCTATGCACGATGCCCCGCCGCCACCCCTCGACCGACAGGGCATCGGCCGTATCCCGTCTTTGCGCTGCTCAGCGCGCCGACACCTGACTCAACGACGCCCCGACGGGCGGGTTACGGACCCCCGGCAACATCGCCCGGACGGTTGATGCCGCCCGCGGCGCGGCCGGAATCGGCCGCAGTCGGCACCCGGTTGTGCATTACCGCACACCGTGCACCCGCTCGGTTGCCGGCGGTGCCCGCATCGCTAGGCTGCCGCCAATGGCCTGTTTCAACTGATGACAGGCGTCAAACTGTTTTCTGAACGCTGGTGGCGGCGCGACGGCGCGCCGCGGAGACGGGACGGGACGCGCAATCGTGGACCTGTACGAGTACCAGGGGCGGGACCTGTTCGAGCGGCACGGCTTGCCCGTGCTGGCCGGCGGCGTCGCCACTACCCCGGAAGAGGCCCGTGCGATCGCCGAACGCCTCGGCGGTCGCGTGGTCGTCAAGGCGCAGGTGAAGGTCGGCGGCCGAGGTAAGGCCGGCGGCGTCAAGCTGGCCGAGGGCGCCGAGGAGACGGTGGCTCGCGCCACCGACATCCTCGGCATGGACATCAAGGGTCACACCGTCCACAAGGTCATGATCACCGTGACCGCCGACGTGGCCGAGGAGTACTACTTCTCGTACCTGCTCGACCGAGCGAACCGCACCTTCCTCTGCATCGCCAGCGTGGCCGGCGGTATGGACATCGAGCAGGTCGCCGCCGACACCCCGGACCGGGTCGTGAAGGCGCCGATCGACGCCAACACCGGCGTCGACGAGGCCAAGGCGCGGGAGATCGTCACCGCCGCCGGCTTCCCGGCCGAGGTCGCCGACCAGGTCGTCGAGGTGGCCGTCGGCCTGTGGCAGGCGTTCGTCGCCGAGGACGCCACCCTGGTCGAGGTCAACCCCCTCGCGAAGAACGGTGACGGGCGGCTGCTGCTGCTCGACGCCAAGATCACCCTGGACGAGAACGCCGCGTTCCGGCACCCGGACCACGAGGCCCTGGTCGACCAGGCCGCCGTGGACCCGCTGGAGCAGGCCGCCAAGGCCAAGGACCTCAACTACGTCAAGCTCGACGGCGAGGTCGGCATCATCGGCAACGGCGCGGGTCTGGTCATGTCGACCCTCGACGTCGTCGCGTACGCCGGTGAGCGGCACGGCAACGTCAAGCCTGCCAACTTCCTCGACATCGGCGGCGGCGCGAGCGCCGCGGTGATGGCGAACGGGCTGGAGATCGTGCTCTCCGACCCGGCAGTGAAGAGCGTCTTCGTCAACGTCTTCGGCGGCATCACCGCCTGCGACGAGGTCGCCAACGGCATCATCCAGGCGCTCGCCCTGCTGGAGCAGCGCGGCGAGAAGGTCACCAAGCCGCTCGTCGTCCGGCTCGACGGCAACAACGCCGAAGCTGGCCGGGCGATCCTGGACGGCGCGAACAACCCGCTCGTACAGCGGGTGGACACCATGGACGGCGCGGCCGAGCGGGCCGCCGAGCTGGCAGCTGCGGGGGTCTGATCATGGCTATCTGGCTGACCAAGGACTCGAAGGTCATCGTTCAGGGGATGACCGGCTCCGAGGGCTCCAAGCACACCCGGCGGATGCTCGCCGCCGGCACCAACGTCGTCGGCGGCGTCAACCCGCGCAAGGCGGGCCAGAAGGTCGACTTCGACGGCACCGAGCTGCCGGTCTTCGCGTCCGTGGCGGACGCCATGGCCGAGACCGGGGCCGACGTCACGGTCATCTTCGTACCGCCGCAGTTCACCAAGGCCGCCGTGGTCGAGGCGATCGACGCCGCGATTCCGCTGGCCGTGGTGATCACCGAGGGCGTACCGGTGCACGACACCGCCGCGTTCTGGGCGTACAACCTCGCGCAGGGCGAGCGGACCCGGATCATCGGGCCGAACTGCCCCGGCATCGCCTCGCCGGGCGCCTCCAACGCCGGCATCATCCCGGCCGACATCACCGGCACCGGCCGCATCGGCCTGGTCAGCAAGAGCGGCACGCTTACCTACCAGATGATGTACGAGCTGCGTGACATCGGCTTCTCCACCTGCGTCGGCATCGGCGGCGACCCGATCATCGGGACCACGCACATCGACGCCCTGAAGGCGTTCGAGGCCGACCCGGAGACCGACGCCATCGTGATGATCGGTGAGATCGGCGGCGACGCCGAGGAGCGGGCCGCCGAGTTCATCAAGGGCAACGTCACCAAGCCGGTGGTCGGCTACATCGCCGGCTTCACTGCGCCTCCCGGCAAGACCATGGGTCACGCCGGGGCGATCATCTCCGGCTCGGCCGGCACCGCCGAGGCGAAGCAGGCGGCGCTCGAAGCCGTCGGCGTCAAGGTCGGCAAGACGCCTACCGAGACCGCGAAGCTGATGCGGGAGATCATGTCCGGCAGCTGAGCCGGCACGACAACAGCGAAGGGGTCGACCAGAACTGGTCGGCCCCTTCGTCGTACCGCCGGGTCAGTCGTTGTTCCAGAACGGGTAGTTGCCGGTGAGACGCAGGATCGAGCCGCCGATGATGTTGATCACGCCGAACACGATGGCGAGGTACCCGAGGACCGGCGACTGGCCGTTGCGCCGCGCGTCGCGCAGCGACAGGTAGCCGAAGATGATGCCCAGGATGCCGCAACAGATCAGGCCCAGGACGATGCCCAGCACGCCCCAGAGGGTGGTGCGGTCGCGGCCCCTGGCCGGCGGGGGTGGCGGGTATGCGGACGTCACGGGTGCCTCCGGGCGGTCGTGGGCGGCGGGCCTACCCGGGCCGCGACCGGTGGATGCGACCCGGTTGGCGCGACGGCCACCCCCTCTGGCCCGACGCTAGACCCGACGGGGCCACCCCGACCCCGGTTCGCCCAACTCGCCGCCGTCGGGGGCGGGTTAACGGACTGCCACCGCCCGCGCGACGTGCCAGAGTAGAGCGGATGTCCCCCGTCACCCCTGACCCACCCCGCCGTGCCGGCGGCGTACGCGCCGACGACCGGCCGGTCGACCGCGCCGCGCCGCGCCGGCGGGTGCCCGCACCGCGCGCCGGTGAGTCGCCGCGTGGGCGCGCGCCACTGCCCGTCGCCGCCGGGGTGGCAGCCGTCGGGGCGGCCCTCACGTCGTACCTGCCGGTCGCCATCGTGCTCGGCCTGGTCCAGCTCGGCGCGGATTCCACCACGCTGGGCGGCACTCTGCGCACCGCGCTGGCCGGTTGGCTGGTGGGGCACGGCGTACCGCTGCACACCGAGGCGGGCCCGTTCGGGCTCGCCCCGCTGGCGCTGACCGTCCTCGCGATCTGGCGACTGACCCGGGCCGGCGTGCACGTGAGCCGCGCGATCGGCGCCCGCGACACCCGCTCACCGCGCCGCGCGCTGCTCGCCGCCGGAGCGGTGGGCCTGGCGTACGCACTGCTCGGCGCGCTCGCCGCGGTGCTGATCGGCGCGGGCGGGCCGCAGGTGTCCCCGGTGCGGGCGGCGGCCACGTTCGCGGTGGTCGGCACGCTCGGCGCGCTGGTCGGCGCGATCCGGGTCACCGCCGTGACCCGACTGCTCGTCACCCGGATACCCGGCCCGCTGCGCGACGGCGTACGCACCGGGCTGGTGGCCGCGCTCCTCCTGCTCGGGGCGGGCGCCGGGGCGGCCGGCCTGGCCGTGGCCACCGGTGGCGGTGACGCGGCGGACATGATCGGCGCGTACCGGACCGGGGTGGCCGGGCAGGCCGGGATCACCCTGGTCAGCACGGCGTACGCGCCGAACGCCGCAGTGTGGTCGACAAGCTATCTGCTCGGGCCGGGCTTCGCGGTCGGCGTCGATACGGCCGTGCGTACCAGTGAGGTGTCGGTCGGCGCGCTGCCGGCCGTACCGTTGCTCGCCGGTCTGCCGCGCGGCCCGGTGGACGGGCTCGGCGCCCTGCTGCTCGCGGTGCCGGTGCTGGCCGGGATGGTCGCCGGCTGGTTGCTCGCTCGCCGGCTGGCCCGGTCCGACGGGCCGGAGCGCCCACCGCGGCGCTGGGCGGAGCTGTTGGCGCCGGCGGCGCTGGCCGGTCCGGTGGCCGGCGTGCTGCTCGGCGTCGCCGCCGCGGCCTCCGGTGGCCCGCTCGGCGGGGGGCGGCTGGCGCAGCTCGGGCCGGTGGCCTGGCAGGTCGGCGCCGTGGCGGCAGGTGTCGTCGCGGCCGGCGCGCTACTCGGTGCCGCCGCCACCCGGGCGCTCGCCCGGAGCCCGCGCCCCGCCGCGACACCGCCGGTCCGCCCCGGCGCCTGACCCCCGCCGGCACGACGGCCAACGGCGAACAGCGGCCCGTTGAACGGCGGCGGCCCGGCGAACGGCGGCGGCCCGGCGAACAGCGGCGGCCCGGCCGACGGTGGTGCGGAGACGGCGCGGGGCGCCCCGGACGGATCCGGAGCGCCCCGTCGGGAGCAGAGTTGACTCAGGGCTCGGTCGGCAGGCTGAAGGTCCCGACGATGTTCAGGACGAGCAGCAGGATGCCCAGGCCGACACCGACCGCGCCGCAGATCAGGCCGGCCTTGGCCTGGCCGGCGTTGCTGGCCTGGCCCTGGGCGACCTTCTGCTTGGCGAGGTAACCGGTCACCACACCCGCTATGCCGACTGGAATGCCCAGGAAGACGCAGCAGACCAGCGGGATCGACGCGATGCCGAGGATCATCGACACCAGGCCCAGGGTGTTGTTCTGGCCCTGCTGCTGGGGGTAGCCGGCGTTCGGGTACGTCGGGGCGCCGTAGGGCTGCTGCTGGCCGTACGGGGCCTGCGGTGCGCCGTACGGGTCCTGCGGCTGCTGGCCGTATGGAGCGCCGGGCTGCTGGCCGTACGGCGCCGCCGGCGGCTGGCCGTACGGCTGGCCCGAGGTGGGCTGGCCGTAGGGCTGACCCGAGGTGGGCTGCTGGCCGTACGGGGCGGCCGGCGGCGGGGCGTACGGGTCGTGCGGCGGCTGGGGTGCGGTCGGGTCCTGGTTGGGCTGCTGGCCGTACGGGTCCTGACCGGGGTTGCCGGGCTGCATTCGAGAAGCTCCTTGGACTGGTTCCGTCAGTTGCTGCTGTTGTTCCCATCCATGATCGCGGTCAGACCTCCTCAGGCACAGCACAGCAGTGCGACGACATACCACGCAATATCCCTGATAACCGCCCACTTCGCCCGTCGGTCACTGTCACAGATCGGCGAACCGCCCAACCGAGGGGCGTCCTGACCTGCCCGATAGGGTGGCCCGGTGACCGAGCCCGCGTCTGTCGCCCGCATCGTCGTTCTCATCTCCGGCTCCGGGAGCAACCTGCAGGCCCTGCTGGACGCCGCAGTCGACCCCGCGTACGGCGCGCAGGTCGTCGCGGTAGGCGCGGACCGCGACGGCATCGCGGGCCTGGACCGGGCCGACGCGGCGGGGGTGCCGACGTTCGTCGAGCGGGTCCGCGACCATGACACGCGGGAGGACTGGGACGTCGCGCTCACCGCGCACGTCGCCAAGCACCAGCCCGACCTGGTCATCTCCGCCGGTTTCCTCAAGCTGGTCGGCCCGCACTTCCTCGCCGCCTTCGGTGACCGCTACCTGAACACCCACAACACCCTGCTGCCGGCGTTCCCCGGCATCCACGGTCCGCGTGACGCCCTCGCCTACGGCGTGAAGCTCACCGGGGCCACGCTCTTCTTCGTCGACGCCGGCATGGACACCGGGCCGATCGTGGCGCAGGTCGCGGTGCCGGTGCTCGACGACGACGACGTCGACGCGCTCACCGAGCGCATCAAGGAAGCCGAGCGCCGCCAGCTCGTCGAGCAGGTCGGTCGGCTGGTCCGCGAAGGCTGGACCATCACCGGAAGGAAGGTCACGGTTCCGTGAGTCCCACTCAGGACGGGCGCCGCCCGATTCGGCGGGCGCTGGTCAGCGTCTACGACAAGACCGGGCTGGTCGAGCTGGCCCAGGCCCTGCACGCGGCCGGTGTGGAGATCGTGTCCACCGGCAGCACGGCGAGCACCATCGGCGCCGCCGGGGTTCCGGTGACGCCTGTGGAGACGGTGACCGGCTTCCCCGAGGTGCTCGACGGCCGGGTGAAGACCCTGCACCCGAAGGTGCACGCAGGTCTCCTCGCGGACCTGCGCAAGGACACCCACGTGACACAGCTCGACGAGCTGGGCGTGGCCGCGTTCGACCTGCTGGTCTCCAACCTCTACCCGTTCCAGGCGACAGTCGCCTCCGGCGCCGGCGTCGAGGAGTGCGTGGAGCAGATCGACATCGGTGGCCCGGCCATGGTGCGGGCCGCCGCGAAGAACCACGCCTCGGTGGCGGTACTCACCGACCCGGCCGCCTACCCGGCGCTGCTCGGCGCGCTCGACGAGGGTGGCTTCACGCTGGCCCAGCGTCGCGCGTTGGCCGCCCGAGCGTTCGCCGACATCGCCGAGTACGACGTCGCGGTGGCCCAGTGGTGCGCCCGGGAGCTGGCGCCTGCCGACGACTCCTGGCCGACGTTCGTCGGGTCGGCGCTGCGCAAGTCGACGGTGCTGCGCTACGGGGAGAACCCGCACCAGCCCGCCGCGCTCTACACCGACCCGGACGCCCCGGCAGGGCTGGCCCAGGCCGAGCAGCTGCACGGCAAGGAGATGTCCTACAACAACTACGTCGACGCCGACGCCGCCTGGCGGGCCGCGAACGACTTCGCCGACCAGCCGGCCGTGGCGATCATCAAGCACGCGAACCCGTGCGGGATCGCGGTGGGCGCGGACGTCGCCGAGGCGCACCGCCTGGCGCACGACTGCGACCCGGTGTCGGCGTTCGGCGGCGTGATCGCGGTCAACCGCCCGGTCTCGGTCGAGATGGCCCGGCAGGTGGCCGACATCTTCACCGAGGTGGTGGTCGCCCCCGGCTTCGACGAGGGTGCGGTCGAGGTGTTGCAGGGCAAGAAGAACATCCGACTGCTGCGCGCGCCGGCCTGGACCCCGTCGCTCGTGGAGTTGCGACAGGTGACCGGGGGCGTGCTGGCCCAGGTGGCCGACCGGGTGAACGCCTCCGGCGACGACCCGGCGAACTGGCAGTTGGCCACCGGCGAGGCAGCCGACGAGGCGCTGCTGCGCGACCTCGCGTTCGCCTGGCGGGCCGTCCGCGCGGTGAAGAGCAACGCGATCCTGCTCGCCAAGGACGGCGCCACCGTCGGGGTCGGCATGGGTCAGGTCAACCGGGTCGACTCCGCGCAGCTCGCGGTCACCCGCGCCGGCGCCGACCGCGCGCGGGGTTCGGTAGCGGCCTCCGACGCGTTCTTCCCGTTCGCCGACGGCCCGCAGATCCTCATCGACGCCGGCGTCCGCGCGATCGTCCAACCCGGCGGCTCGATCAGAGACGAAGAGGTAATCGAAGCGGCCCGAAAGGCAAGCGTCACGATGTACCTAACGAAAACCCGCCACTTCTTCCACTGACCTGGGTTGATCATGGGGTTGACGGGCCCGAGCCGGACGAAACGGCCCGTCAACCCCATGATCACCGCGCGGTTGTGGGGCGGAGTTCGGCGAAGTGGCAGGCCGACGGGTGCGGGTCGGCTGCCCGGGGAACCGTCTGGGGATCTTCCTTGGCGCAGATGTCCTGGGCCTTCCAGCAGCGGGTCCGGAAGTGGCAGCCGCTCGGCGGGTCGGCCGGGCTCGGCACGTCGCCGACCAGCCGGATCATGTTGCGCTGGTCGCGTACCTCCGGGTCCGGCACCGGCACCGCCGACAGCAGTGCCTGGGTGTACGGGTGGGTGGCACGCTCGTAGATCTCGTCCTCGGTGCCGATCTCGACGATCCGACCGAGGTACATGACCGCCACCCGGTCGGCGATGTGCCGGACCACGGACAGGTCGTGCGCGATGAAGATGTACGACAGCCCGAACTCGTCCTGGAGCTGCTCCAGCAGGTTGATCACCTGGGCCTGGATGGAGACGTCAAGCGCCGAGACGGGCTCGTCGCAGACGATCACCTCGGGCCGCAGCGCGAGCGCGCGGGCGATGCCGATGCGCTGACGCTGACCGCCGGAGAACTGGTGCGGGTACCTGTTGATGTGTTCCGGGTTGAGCCCGACGACGTCCAGCAACTCCTGGACCCGCCTGGCCTTGCTGCCCTTCGGCGCGGCGTCCGGGTGGATCTCGAACGGCTCGCCGATGATGTCGCCGACTGTCATCCGAGGGTTCAGCGAGGTGTACGGGTCCTGCATGACCATCTGCATGTTGCGGCGCAGCCGGCGTAGCTCCGACCCGGAGGCCTTGAACAGGTCCTTGCCCTCCAGGGTGGCCCGCCCGGAGGTGGGCGTCTCCAACCGCATCAGCAGCCGGGCGAGCGTGGACTTGCCGCAGCCGGACTCGCCGACCACGCCCAGCGTCTCGCCCCGGCGCAGCTCGAAACTCACGCCGTCGACGGCCTTGACCGCGCCGATCTGCCGCCGGAACAGCACGCCCTGACTGATCGGGAAGTGCTTCACCAGGTTGTCGACGGAGAGGATGGTCTCGCCCCGGACCTTGGTGGAGCTAGCGGGCGCTGTCATCACGAACCTCCTGCGCGAAGTGGCAAGCGCTGGTCCGGCCGTCGCCGAGGACCAGGTCGTGCGGCACCACGTCCACGCAGACCTGCTGGACGTACGGGCACCGGGGGTGGAAGGGGCAGCCGGAGGGGATGCGCATCAGGTTCGGCGGCAAACCCTTGATCGTCGACAGTTCCTGGCCGCGGACGTCCATCCGCGGGATCGACTCCAACAACCCCTTGGTGTACGGGTGGGCAGGCGCCCGGTAGAGCGAGCGGACGTCGGCGTGCTCGACGATCCGGCCCGCGTACATGACGGCGATCCGGTCCGCGACACCGGCGACGACACCCAGGTCGTGGGTGATCAGGATCATCGCCATGTTGAGGTCCCGGCGCAGGTCGGCCAGCAGGTCCATGATCTGGGCCTGCACGGTGACGTCGAGCGCGGTGGTGGGCTCGTCGGCGATCAGCACCTTCGGGTCCAGCGCCAGCGCCATGGCGATCATGACGCGCTGCCGCATGCCGCCGGAGAACTGGTGCGGATAGTCGCCGATCCGCTTGGCGGCCCCCGGAATCTTGACCAGGTCCATCAGCTCGACGGCCCGCCGGCGGGCGTCGCCCCGGGACATGCCGGAGCGCTGGCGCAGCGTCTCGCCGATCTGCCAGCCGACCGGGAAGACCGGGTTCAGCGCGGAGAGCGCGTCCTGGAAGATCATCGCGATCTCCTTGCCGCGGACCTGCCGGCGCTGCTCCTCGGACGCCGTGAGCAGGTCCTGACCCCGGTAGAGGATCTGGCCGGAGCGGACGAACGCGGGCGGGGTGTCCAGGATGCCCATGATCGCCTGCGCGGTGACCGACTTGCCGGAGCCGGACTCGCCGAGCACCGCGAGGGTCTCACCGGCGTCCAGGTGGTACGACACGCCGTTGATGACCCGGGCCACGCCCTCGTTGGTCCGGAACTCGACGTGCAGGTCCCGCAGTTCCAGCAGGTGGCCGCCCTCGGGCGTGGCGGAGGCGGGCGTCGGATCAACGGTCATGGCTGTGCCTGCCTTTCGCTCGCGACTGTGGGGCCCGCTTCAACCACTCCTCGTGCTCGCATGAGGTCACCGCAGCTTCGGGTCGAAGGCGTCACGGATCGCGTCGCCGAGCATGATGAACGCCAGCACGGTCAGCGCGAGGAAGGCCGACGGGACGATCAACGGCGTGGCCGCCTCCCGCATGTGGATGCGGCCGGTGTCGATGTCCTGGCCCCACGAGATGGTCGGTGCCTTGAGGCCGATGCCCAGGAAGGAGAGCGTCGCCTCGGCGGCGATGAACGAGCCGAGCGCGATGGTCAGCACGACGATGGCCGGGGCGAGCGAGTTCGGCAGGATGTGTCGCCACATGATCCGGCCGTTGCCGGCGCCGAGCATCCGGGCCGCCGCCACGTAGTCCTGCTCCTTGGCGGTGATCACCGAGGAGCGCACCACCCGGGCGGCGGTGGTCCAGCCCAGGATGGCCAGCACGAAGATCACCGCGGCGATGCGCGCGTTGTCGCTGTCGCTGGACACCCGCTTGAGCAGCACGATCGCGGCCAGCAGCAGCGGGATGCCGAGCACCACGTCGATCACCCGGGAGAGCACGGCGTCTACCCAGTGGCCGAAGTACCCGGCCAGCATGCCGACGACAAGCGCGATGATGCCGGTGCCGAGCGCGGCGAGCGCGCCGACCAGCAGCGAGGCCCGCGTGCCGTAGACGGCCCGGGAGTACGTGTCGCAGCCCTGGAAGTCGTACCCGAAGATGGCCCCGCCGGACGGCCCGGCGTGCTGCCGGGACAGTAGGCAGTCGTTCGGGTTGTTGGCGGTGAACACACCGGGGGCCAGCGCCATCGCGGTGAAGATGACGACAAGTGCCAGCGAGATCCAGAAGATCGGGTTGCGGCGCAGGTCGCGCCAGGCGTCGCCGGCCAGGCTGCGCGGCTTGTTCGCGGCGCCTACCTGGTTGGGCGTGCCCGGCTCGCCCGAGGGGCCACGCCGGGCGGCCTGGTTCTCGCTGGCCGCCACCGTTTCAAAGTCACTCATGCCGGCACCTCGCTGCGCTCGGCGCCGGCATGAGAGCCCAGGCACGCTGCGCTGATGATTCGTTCGCTGCGCTCACTCATAGCGGATCCTCGGGTCGAGTACGGCGTACAGGACGTCCACCACCAGGTTCGAGACCAGGTAGACCACGACGAGCACGCTGACGATGCCCACCACCAGGGGGCCGTCCTCGGTGCGGATGCCGCGGAAGAGGTTGAAGCCCACGCCGGGGATGTTGAAGACGCCCTCGGTGATGATCGCGCCGCTCATGAGGTTGCCCAGTTCGACACCGAGGAAGGTGACCACCGGGATGAGCGAGTTGCGCAGCACGTGGACGGTGACGATGCGGCGCTTGACCAGGCCCTTGGACCGCGCGGTCCGGACGTAGTCGGCGCGCAGGTTCTCGGCCACCGAGGTACGGGTCAGCCGCAGCGCGGTCGCCAGGGACAGTGATCCGAGCACGATGCCCGGCAGCAGCAGCGCGTAGAACGTCGGCTGGGAGCCGGCGGTGGGCGGGAAGAGCTGCCACTTGACGCCCAGGAAGTACTGGGCGAGCGGCGCCAGCACGATTGTCGGGATGCCCAGCACCAGCAGGGTCAGCACCAGCGTCGAGTTGTCGAAGATGCTGGCCCGGCGGATGCCGGCGACCACACCGGCGCTGACTCCGAAGATGATCGCCACGGCGAGCGCGATGAGCGCGAGCTTGAGGGTGACCGGCCAGGCCGCCTGCAGGATGTCACCGATCGAACGGCCGGTCAGTGACTGGCCGAGGTCGCCCTGGAGCAGGCTCTTCACGTAGTCGAAGTAGCGGTAGAAGAAGCCGCCGACGCCTGTCGCGTCGAGGTGGTACTTCTCCGTCAGGTAGGCCCGCTGGGCCGCGGTCACCGGTCGTTCGCCCGCGAGGGCCTGGATGGGGTCGCCCTGGCCGGCGAACATCAGCGCGTAGACGATCAGGGTGGTCCCGAAGAACGCCAGGACCATCTGCAGTAGGCGCCGCAAGATGTAGCGGAACATGCTTAGCAGTCTCTCCGGAAATATGCGAAAGGGTCGCAGGACGGCATCTCTGGTCGTACCCGAAATATCTCCAGACGTGCCGTCCGGCCCGGGGGAGGCCGGCGCCACCGACGCGCCGGGCCGCATGCGGGCCCGCGCCGGATAGCGCGGTCCGGGCCACCCGGGCGTCGTCGCCCGGGTGACCCGCAACCGTTGGTCAGCTCAGCTGGCCGCTTCGATCTTGACGAGGTTGACCCGCTGGAACAGGTCCATCTGCACGTTCTTGACCTTGGACGAGTGGCCGAACACGTTCTCGCCGAAGCGGAGCGGGATCACCGGCATGTCCTTGGCCAGGATGTCCTCCGCCTGCTGGTACTTGGCGATCGCCTCGTCCTGCGTCTTGGCGGCGGAACCCTCCTTGACGAGCTTGTCGAACTCCGGGTTGCTGTAGCCGTAGTAGTTCGACGAGCCGTTGGTGCTGTACAGCGGGCCGAGGTAGTCCTCCATGGTCGGGTAGTCCATGACCCAACCCATCCGGAACGCACCCACAGGCGTCTTCTTCTCGACCTTGGTCAGCAGGTCGGCGAACTTCGGCTCGGCGACACCGACGGCGTCGACACCCAGGTTGGCCTTGAGCTGGTTGACCGTGGCGTCGACCCAGTCCTTGTGACCGCCGTCGCCGTTGTAGGAGATGACGATCTTCTTCGGGCCGCCGGCGGCCTGGTAGAGCTTCTTGGCCTCGGTCGGGTTGAACTCGCCCGCCTTGCCCGCGGTGTTCTCCCGGTAGCCCGGCAGGACCGGCGAGACGAAGGAGCGCGCCGACTGCTGCGAGCCCTTGAAGACCGACTTGGTGATCTCGTCACGGTCGATCGCCATCGAGATGGCCTTGCGCACGTCCGGGTTGGCGTAGTCCTTGTCGAACGTCGGGAACGCGAGGAACTGGAACGACGACATCGGGCTGGTCTGGTACCGGTCGCCCAGGTCGGTCTGCGCGGTGCTCAGGCTCTCGCTCGGGATCGTGGGCAGCACGTCCAGGTTGTCCGCCAGGACGTCCGCGTAGGCCGCGGTGAGCTGCTGGTAGATCCGGAACTCGATGTCCTTCACCTTGGGCTTCTCGCCCGGGTACGCGTCGTAGCGCTCGACGTCGATCTTGCTGTCGTGCTGCCAGGTGCCCTTCATCTTGAAGGGGCCCTGCCCGATCGGCGCCTGCTCGTAGGAGTCCTTGAGCACGCCCGGGGCCGAGAACGCGGCCTCCGGCATCGGGTAGAAGGCGGTGTAACCGAGCATCGTGCGGAAGTCGATGTACGGCTCGGCCAGCGTCACGGTGAAGGTGAGGTCGTCGACCTTCTTCAGGCCGGTCATCTCCTTGGCCTTCGGCTCCTTGCCCTGCAGGTCCGGGTAGCCAGCGATCTTCTCGAAGAAGTAGTTGCTGTCCTGACCGTTGGGGGCGTACGCGCCGTAGTTCCAGGCGTTGATGTAGTCCTCGGAAGTCACCTTCTGGCCGTTGTGGAAGGTGAAGCCGTCCTTGAGCTTGATCGTCCAGACCTTGTTGTCGGACGAGGTGATCGACTGCGCGGCGACCTCGTACGGCTTGTTCTGGGCGTCGTAGTCGACGAGCGGGCTGAACAGGCCGGTGAGCACCTGCGCGCCAGCCGTCTCGGTGGTGTTTGTGGGAACCAGGTGCTTCGGCTCGCCGATCTGGATGCTGACCGCCGAACTGCCGCTGCCGCCGGATCCACCATCTCCGCCGCTGCCGCAGGCCGCGAGGCCCAGCGTCACCGCGAGCGGGAGGGCGGTCCAGGCGGCGAGTCTACGAACTCGCATTGAGCCTCCTCATCTCCTCACGCTGCGCAGTCAGGCCCGACGCTGGGTTTACGCTGCGCAACAAGCGGTAACGGTAGGTCGCGTTACCGGCCGTCGACAACGACCCGGTTGCGGGTGCGTAACGGTCCGAGGACGCCTTCCTTGCCGGGTGCCGCCGCGCGTGCTACCCCAAACGGGACGATCGGCGCTGAGCTGCACATTCACCGACGGCAAGAGGGTGGCGTGTGGCTGCCTGGGATGGTTTCGGCGGCCTCGGGTCAGCGGTCCGGTCCCGGCTGCGTTCGTGGGGTCCGACCGTTTTCCCGGTGAGGGATTACACAGAGTGTCACGCACAGTGATGAGAGACACGTGACTCATCGTTATCGTCGGCGATGATGGGGCCTCGGCGGCTGGCCGGAGCGAGGTCGCCGGATCGGCAGGTGCCGGACATGAGACGATCTGGTGGTGACGGCGACGGTTCTGGACGGCAAGGCGACCGCGGCGGAGATCAAGGACGAGCTGCGGATACGGGTGAAGGCTCTCGCGGAGCGCGGCATCACCCCCGGGCTCGGCACGGTCCTGGTCGGGGCCGACCCGGGCAGCCAGGCGTACGTCAACGGCAAGCACCGTGACTGCGCCGAGGTGGGCATCGCCTCGATCCGCCGGGAACTGCCGGCCGACGCCACGCAGCAGCAGGTCGACGACGTCCTGGCCGAGCTGAACGCCGACCCGGCGTGCCACGGCTACATCGTCCAGCTGCCGTTGCCCGCCCACCTGGACACCCAGCGGGTGCTGGAGCTGATCGACCCGGCCAAGGACGCCGACGGCCTGCACCCGGTCAACCTGGGTCGCCTCGTCCTCGGCTACGACGGTCCGCTGCCCTGCACCCCGCGCGGCATCGTCGAGCTGCTCCGTCGCCACGACGTGGCGCTGCGCGGTGCCACCGTGGCGGTCGTCGGCCGGGGCAACACGGTCGGCCGCCCGCTCGGTCTGCTGCTCACCCGCCGCAGCGAGAACGCCACAGTCACCCTGTGCCACACCGGCACGCTCGACCTCGCCTCGCACACGCGGGCCGCCGACATCGTGATCGTCGCGGCCGGCGTACCGGGGCTGTTGACCGCCGACATGATCAACCCGGGCGCGGTGGTCGTTGACGTCGGCATCACCCGGGTCATCGGCCCGGACGGCAAGGGCCGCTACACCGGCGACGTCGACCCCGAGGTGGCCGAGACGGCCGGCGCGCTGGTGCCGATGCCCGGCGGCGTCGGCCCGATGACCCGCGCCATGCTCCTCACCAACGTCGTGGAGCGTGCCGAGCGCGGCTGAGGCGTCGCGGCCGTCCCACGAGTGCTGTTCGCGTCCGTCCGGTCATAACTGTCCGCCCCTGGCCGGATCGGTGCCAGGATGGCTGATACGGTCCGGAAAACCGACTGGTATCAGGGAGTGGGACGACCATGGGTAAGAAGGTCACTGTCGTCGGGGCTGGCTTCTACGGCTCCACCACCGCACAGCGCCTGGCCGAGTACGACGTCTTCGACACCGTTGTGATCACCGACATCGTGGAGGGCAAGCCCGCGGGCCTCGCACTCGACCTCAACCAGTCGCGGGCCATCGAGGGCTTCGAGACCACTGTCGTCGGCGTGACCACCGGCCCGAACGGCGAGGGCTACGAGGCCATCGAGGGCTCCGACGTCGTCGTGATCACCGCCGGCCTGGCGCGTAAGCCGGGCATGAGCCGGATGGACCTGCTGGAGACCAACGCCAAGATCGTGCGGCAGGTCTCCGAGAATGTCGCCAAGTACGCCCCGAGCGCAGTCGTCATCGTCGTCTCCAACCCGCTCGACGAGATGACCGCCCTGGCGCAGATCGCCACCCAGTTCCCCAAGAACCGGGTGCTCGGCCAGGCCGGCATGCTCGACACCGCCCGGTTCAGCAACTTCGTCGCCGAGGCGCTCAACGTACCGGTGGCGTCGGTCCGCACGCTGACCCTGGGTTCGCACGGCGACACCATGGTCCCGGTGCCGTCCAGGAGCACCGTCAACGGCAAGCCGCTGCGCGACGCGATGCCGGCCGAGCAGATCGAGGAACTGGTCGTCAAGACCCGCAACGGTGGCGCCGAGGTGGTCGCGCTGCTCAAGACGGGTTCGGCGTACTACGCCCCGTCCGCCGCTGCCGCCCGGATGGCGAAGGCGGTAGCCGAGGACTCCGGCGACGTCATGCCGGTCTGCGCCTGGGTCGACGGCGAGTACGGCATCTCCGGCGTCTACCTGGGTGTCGAGGCTGAGATCGGCGCCGAAGGTGTTCGTCGGGTCGTCGAGACCGACCTGGACGCCGACGAGCGGGCCAGCCTCCTGGCCGCCGCCGAGGCCGTCCGCGCCAAGCAGGGCGACGTCGCCAGCATGTAGTGCCCGAACCAACCACGCGAAGGGCCCGCCGGCCAACCCGGCGGGCCCTTCGCTGTCCCCCAACCCCCACTGGTCCGTCTACCCACGGTTGATCATGAGGTTAACGAGGGTGATGGAGAGGTGGTTTCTAGGCTTCAGTGCAACTGATCTTGGTTGTGGTGGAGGTGCTGGTGGCGAGGCCTGGTGTGGTGACGTTCGGGCATCGGCAGGTG